>JACRBM010000052.1 GCA_016219275.1 Chloroflexota bacterium | reverse complement strand
GTAACTACTCAGCCATCGTTCCTTTATCCGCGAATTACGCGAATCTTCGCTAATTTTTTCTTCTTATTCGCGCAATTCGCGTTATTCGCGGATAAATTTGTTTTTTCATCGGCGTAAATGTGGGTTGGCTGAGTAGTTACCAGAAAAGTTTCGATAACTCTTTGCGTGTCGTTCGCATGAATACCGCGTGGCGCGCGATTTAGCAAAAAGGGTGGCGACTGTTTCAGGTAGTGTGAGTTCGGAAAGATGAATCGTGTTATTTGCGTTTGGTGCGGTCAGGTTTTGTACTCGCTGGCTTCCGGTTTCGTGAACGTATCGCTTTACGAGCGCGCTTGTGTCCATAAACAAGGATGTCATGTCGCTCTTGCCTTTGTTCGATAACTATTTGACTTGGTGATTTGCCGCCGGCGCGCGTCATGATCTCTTGCGCTTCTTCCAATGTTGCCGGGTTCTTGATTTGGTTCTTTAAATCATCGCTCAACGGCACGATCAATCCTTGCTCGCGCAATTTTTGCTCTACGCGTGTCCGTTTGGCTTCTTCGCTATCATACGCGATGGGCGATTTTGTTTTGCGCGCTGGCTCAGTTTAATCGGCTGTGGCGAGGTCGCGCGCTAAAATTTCCAACGCGATGGTCTGCGGCGTTTTTCCTTCGGTCGCCGCGCGCTGTTGCAATTGTGCGCTGATTTTTTCCGGCACCTGAACGATCAAGGTATCCATCCCCGCCTCACTTTCTTGCCGCGATTATACCACATCGCGAACGGAATTGGGCGACGCACTTGTCGTCAATCGTTCCAATTCGGCGAGATAGCGCAACGCGTCGTCACGATTCTCCCCGCACATTTCGCGCAATGGCTTGAGGCGCACGCACACCGTCGGTCGTTCGGGCAACCCGAATAGTTTGCACCGGTTGTCTTCCGTCAATTGAATGCATCGCACGCCTGCCGGCTTGCCGTTCGGCATTCCTGGGATTGGCGACGAAATCGAAAGCGCGATGCAGCACGCGCCGCAACCTACGCGACAGTCTCTCACTTGATGCGCTTGACCAAGCGTTCCATCCGCGTCAACGCTTCTTCGATGTTCACCATGCTCGCCGCGTAGCACGCCCGCACGAATCCTTCGCCGCACGCGCCGAACGCGTTGCCCGGCACCACGGCGACATGTTCCTCGGTCAACAATTTTTCCGCGAACGCGTTCGAGGAGAGACCAGTCGGACGAATGTCGGGGAACGCGTAGAACGCGCCGCGCGGCGTGAACGTCGGCAAGCCAATCGCGTTAAAGCCGGCGACGATCACTTGGCGGCGTTGATCATACTGGCGTACCATTTCGCGCACATCGTTGTCCGCGCGCGCCAGACCTTCGAGCGCGGCGGCTTGGCTCATCGTCGGCGCGCTCATGATGATGTATTGATGCACCTTGGCGATTGCCGCGAGCAATTCCGGGTTCGTCGCCGCGTAACCGACGCGCCAGCCGGTCATCGCGTAATCTTTCGAAAAGCCGCCGAGCAACACGGTGCGGTCGCGCATACCCGGCAGCGAGGCAAAACACGTGTGCGCGATGCCGTAAACGAGGCGGTCGTAAATTTCGTCGGAGAAAACGATGAGATCATGTTGCTCTGCCACGCGCGCGACCTCGAGCAAACGTTCGCGGGTCATCACCGCGCCAGTCGGATTATTCGGATAACTGATGAGAATGGCTTTGGTGCGCGGGGTGATCACGCGTTCGAGTTCTTCGCCGGTCACTTGGAATTCATCTTCGACGCGCGTCTCGACGACGACCGGGACGCCGCCGGCAAATAGCACCGCCGGTTTGTACGCGACGAAGCACGGCTCGGGCACGATTACTTCGTCGCCGGGATCAATCGTCGCGAGAATGGCGCAGTGCAGCGCCTCGGATACGCCGACGGTGATGAGCAGTTCATTCGCGGGATCGTACTGCGCGCCGTACAACTGGGCGAGGTGATCGGACAAGGCGTGGCGCAGTTCGAGCGTACCGGCATTCGAGGTGTACTTGGTGTCGCCTTGCTCGATGGAGGCGATCCCGGCGCGACGCACACGTTCCGGTGTGACAAAGTCCGGTTCACCGATGCCGAGTGAAATCACATCGTTCATCGTTGCCGCAATGTCAAAAAACCGGCGAATGCCGGAGGGTGGAACATTTAGGACTCGTTGTGAAAGTTGCATGATTGGAGGTTGGAAATTGGAAGTTGGAGTTTGGAAGTCAGATGCTAGTGTTTTGAAGTTGGAACGCGCAGGCGCTTTCATTCCAACTTCCAACATCTAGCATCCAACTTCCAATTTCCAATTTCTATATCAATTCATTCACGGCAGTCGTGGGCAAACCGAACGCTTCGCCGACTGCCGCGTAGGTAATGTGCCCGGCGTACACATTGACGCCGCGCGCCAGGACAGGGTCACACTGGATCGCTTTTTCAAATCCCAGGTTCGCTAACTTGAGCATGTACGGCAGCGTTGCGTTCGACAGCGCGTACGTTGAAGTGCGCGGGACCGCGCCCGGCATGTTCGTCACGCCGTAGTGAATCACGCCGTCCACGACGTACGTCGGATTCGTGTGCGTCGTCGGACGAATCGTGGCGACTGAGCCGCCCTGGTCAATCGCGACATCTACGATGACACTGCCCGGCGTCATTCCGGCAACCATTTCGCGTGTGACGAGCTTGGGCGCTTTCGCGCCTTTGACGAGCACCGCGCCGACAACCACATCCGCGAATTTCACCGCTTCGGCGATGTTGAACGGATTCGACGCGAGCGTCGTGAGACTACCATGCAGAACTTCGCTGAGATAACGCAGACGATTCAAGTCCTTGTCAATGATCGTCACGTCCGCGCCCATCCCCAGCGCGACCTTTGCCGCCGCGGTGCCGACCACGCCGCCGCCGACGATGACGACATCAGCGGGACGCACGCCGGGAACGCCGCCCATCAACTTGCCGCGACCACCATTTGTTTTTTCGAGATAGTGTGCCGCGATTTGAATGGACATTTTGCCGGCGACTTCACTCATCGGCGTCAACAAGGGTAGCGAGCCATCCGCGAGTTCGACGGTTTCGTAGGCGACGCTCTTGACGCGTTTCGCCATCAATTCCTGCGTCAAATTTTCTTCCGCCGCGAGATGCAGGTACGTGAACAACAACAGATTCTCGCGCAACAAGGGATACTCGGATGTGAGGGGTTCTTTGACCTTGATGACCATCTCGGCTTGGTTCCATGCGTCCTCGTGTGTCGGTACGATGTCCGCGCCGCTCTGGCGGTATTCGTCGTCGGTGAAACCGCTGCCATCGCCCGCGCCGCGCTCGACGAGGATGCGATGCCCGGCTTGGACAAGTGAATACGCGCCGCCCGGCGTCAACGCAACGCGATTTTCCTTGTCTTTGATCTCTTTAGGTACCCCAATGATCATTCGTTGATCCTCCTTGATCGTTAATGTCCGTTATCGTAACCCGTCGCCGTTTCGATTTCCGACGAGTCGCCTACGTTCATGCGCTGGAACGAACCGCGCACGCGCGCGTCTTTGCCGATGAGTGACGATTCGAGCACGCGGTTCTCGATATAAGCGCCTTCGCTGATGATGCAATCGCGTAGAATCGAGTTCTCGATGATCGCGTCTTCGGAAACCGAAACGTTCGGTCCGACAATCGAGTTATGAATTTGCGCGCGGTCGCTAATGTACACCGGCGATAAAATCACCGAACCCTCGACGGTGGGCACGTTACTTTGTTTGCCGAGCAAATACCGGTTCGTTTTCAGAATCGCGGCGGGGGTGCCGCAATCTTCCCAAACTGGAATGGTTTCGACTTCGAGCCGCGCGTCGCCTTCGATCATCAATTGCATCGCGTCCGCGAGAAAGTACTCGCCATTCGTCTTGATGTCGCGCGCGATCAAATCGTCAATCGCGCGCATGATCCCGCGCCAATTGCGGAAATAGTACACCCCCACGACTGCGAGGTTCGAAATCGGCGATGTCGGTTTTTCTACGAACTTGGTCACGTGACCGTCTTGCAGCAACGCGACGCCAAACCGGCGCGGGTCGCTGACCTCTTTGACGTAGATCAGCCCATCGCCCTTGACGCGACCTAGCCGAGTGAAATCCGTTTCCCAAATCGTGTCGCCGAAGATGATGAGTACGTCCTGGTCAATGAATTCTTTGGCAAGGTAGATCGCGTGCGCCTGCCCCTTCATTTCAGTTTGTTCGACGTACTGCGCGCGCATATCGGGATACTGGGTCGTGACGTATTTTTGAATCTGATCGCCGAGATAGCCGACGACGAAAATTGTCTCTGCGATGTTCAATTCGGCAAGACTGTCGAGAATGTGTCCCAGCACGGGCTTGCCCGCGACTTGAACGAGGGGCTTGGGTTTGCTGTAGGTGTGCGGACGGAGACGGGTGCCGAGTCCGGCGAGAAGAATGATCGCTTTCATTGATTCTCCAGTAGGTTGCTGAATTCGTAATTCGTAATTCGAAATTCGAATTCTTCTTGTGGATGGGCGAGTGAATTTAGAATTCAGAATTCAGAATTTTGAATTTTGGGTTGCCTGCGACGACGAGGGCAAATTCGCCTTTGAATGGTTTCTTTTCAAAATAAGCGACGATCTCGCGCAGAGTACCGCGCACGATATTTTCGTTCGCGGTCGTCAACTCACACGCGACGGTCACGTACCGCTCTGCGCCGAGCGCGTCGCGCAAATCGGCGAGCAGCGGCGCAAGGCGGTACGGCGCATCGAGCACGACCCAGGTTTCGCGTTCGTCTTTGAGCCGGCGCAGTTCCGCGCGGCGCGCCTCTTTTTTTACCGGCAACATGCCGACAAAACGAAAACGGTCCATCGGCAAGCCGCTGACGACGAGCGCGGCAAGCGCGGACGATGCGCCGGGTACGGCAGTGACTGGCACGCGCGCCTGAATCGCGCGCGCGACCAGGCGTCCGCCGGGATCGGCGAGGAGCGGCGTGCCGTGATCGGAAATTAGCGCGAGGTGTTCGCCGCGTTCCAATCGCTCGATCAATTCCGGCACGATCGCGCGCTCGGTATGCTCGTTCAGTTCGAGCAACGTGTTTTCGATTTGGTAATGTTTTAAGAGCCGCGCACCGTCGCGCCGCTCTTCGCAAATCACTGCGTTCACTTCGCGCAGAACGCGCAACGCGCGCAGGGTCATATCATCGGGATTGCCGATGGGAGTCGAGACGATAGAGAGCATATCAAGCCCAGTGCTTGGTAACGGCGATCTCTAATAATACATCTTCCAAATTGGGTGCGGCAGCGACTTGGATATCTGAAGCGCTGTGTCGGTGTTCGGGTGAGACGAGCGCCGGACGATGCGCCGAATTATCATACCGGAAAATCAACTGTGCGGCGGCGTCTTGATAATGATACGTGTACATCACTTTTTCGATACGCTTGTCGGTCGCATCCACATATTCGCGGAAATACAACTCAGAGTTGTCAACAAAACGTACTGTGCCGCTCAGAAATCCTTGTTCGCCTGGTCGCGTATCGAAGAACACAGTTGCCGAAACAACAAAACTGGTTGCGGCGAAACGATCCACGATGAATTTGATCGCGGAAAAATACGTTTCAATCACCAAAGTGTAGCCCTTGCAACTGATTCAGTTTTTGTTCGAGTCGTTGCAACAGTTTATACTCGCCCGCCCATTGAACGTACTCGTCGTCGCCACCCTTCAAGTCTTCAGCGGTCATCGTGGCAATGAATTTGTCTGATCGCGTTTGATATTTTTCCTCGAAGACGCTGACGCGTTTCTTTGCCAAAGTCAAAGCGATTTGGAGTCGGGCGATTTCGCTCTGTACGGCAGATTCGACCAAATGCAAAACCTGGGTATTCTGCGCCGGCTCGATATAAATTGTGTTCATCTTTACCTCACTCTGGTAACGATTCTACCCGCGCTTGCGAATCGTGTCAAAACTTATCCGCCGATTGCCCAGTAACACGCTACTGCCACACCGCTCCCGAAAACACTCGCGAGGAAATTCACCCCATCGTTGTCGAGCCAACGCCAGCCGCGGATCAAGCGCGTTGCGTTGCCGCACCGATGTACGCGAGATTCGGTTTCCTTTTGATCCGCGTCGCAAAAGTAAATCGCTTGCGCCGTCGCGCCGAGCAGCGAATCGAACACTGAGCCGAGCAGACCCGCCACTGTGCCAACGAAAATTACCAATAACCAATTACCATTTATCGCGATGAATGCCGCGAGGATGGCGATCAACCCCGCGCCGCACAACGCGACGATTGTGCCAAGTACCGTAATGCCGCCGCTCGTGCCAACGGGAACGACGCGCAGAGTTGTGATGAGTCGCGGGGGCGACTGGCTCAACACGCCAAGTTCGGTCGCCCACGTGTCCGCGTTCACGGTCGCCAGCGCGCCGACGAACGCGACGAACAGGAGCGGGTGAGGATCGAACGCGTACGCGAGCGCGAGCAGCGCGCCCCAGCCGCCATTCGCGAGGACTTGACCCAGGTCGCGGCGATGTCCCTTTTGGAATTTTTCCGCGAGTGGTTCCTTGGCGCGTGTTTTGTAATGCGACAATGCGGACGAGGTGACGAAAAACGCGACGAGCGAAATCGCCCACGCCAAACCGCCGCCGCCAAAAATCAGCGCGCCGACGACTAGCGCACCGAGCGCGCCGCTGGGCGCGAGAGAGCCGCGCCAGTACGCTAGTCCGGCGATGATCGCGCTAAATACCAATCCCCAAAAAAATGCAAGGAGGTCCAATGAAAATGTTCGCCGTTAAAATGGAAAAAGTCAGTAGATGCCGCCGACTATGCTAATCGCGGCGAACCACATCAGAATTTGCGCGATCGACGCGCCGCCGGCGAGCAAGAGCGCCGCCGCGCGTTGCCACCGATGCACGATCACACCCAGCCCGGCGTTCGATACAAAAATGATCATCCCGATAATCGGCAAACCAAAAATACCGCCCTTGGCTTCGATGCGATCGGGCAGACCGGACGCGTCAAAGTGCAAGGGCAGTGGATCGGGCAAAACTTCAAAGCGCAAAGCGAGATATGCTAACAGCACCAAATTGACGACGAACGCGCTAATCAGCAGAACGTGCAATGTGTGATCGCTCTGCAAGCGCGTCAAGGCGTCCTCCGTGATCGGTGCGTCAATCAGCGGAAACGACGTGAGAGATTCCGGGGGCGCGTCAGGCGGCGGCGCGATGGGATGGCGAGTGCTCATGCTCAAGGCAGAAGGATGAGGGGTGAAGGATGAAAAAAGCAAGTTCATCCTTCCGCCTTCATCCATCATCCTTAATTGTACACCGGCGTCAGCCAATCCGTGTACTTGGCATTTTCGCCGCGCACGGTCGCAAAGTACACGTCTTGCAATTGACGCGTGACCGGACCGAGCTTGCCGTCGCCAATCTTGCGATGATCAATTTCGACGACGCCCGCGACCTGCGCGCCGGTGCCGCAGAACATCACCTCGTCCGCGATGTACAGCTCGGAGCGATCAATCGAACGCTCGACGACCGGCAGTTTCAGATCGTCGCGCACCAATTGCAACAAGGTGCGCCGCGTGATGCCTTCGAGAATATTGTCGTTGACCGGCGGCGTGATGAGCGCGTTGTCGCGCACCATGAACAGATTTTCTGCGCTGCC
This sequence comes from Chloroflexota bacterium, assembly GCA_016219275.1. NCBI lineage: Bacteria > Bacillati > Chloroflexota > Chloroflexota bacterium. The sequence continues at coordinate 128,703 of JACRBM010000052.1, read as the reverse complement.
TTCGGCGACGTGACCATCCGGGTTCAGCACGATGGCTTCATCGTAGCCGCCCCAATGCGCCTCCGTGCGCGCGAATGCGGAATTGATATAACCGCCGGTGATCTTGGCGCGCGAAGGGATCGCGGTGTCGTCCAGGCGTCGCCACGACGATGTGCCGGCACGCACTTCGAGTTTGATGTAATTGCCGAGCGGTCGCGTAAAGCACGCGAAATCAAATTCGACATCGTACAGACGCGGCGTAATGTCTTCCGTCGCGTTGTAGATCAACGGGCGCACGTACACATCGGTGCGGTACCCTTCGCGCTGGATTAGGTCGAGCGTGATGCGCGCCAAGTCGTCCGCGCTGTACGGCAGATTCGCGGCGAGCAATTTGCCGGATTGCAAAAAGCGGCGATAGTGATCGCGCAAACGGAAAACGTACAATTGTCCTTTGCCTTCGTTCCAATAACCGCGAATGCCGCCGAACGCGCCGATGCCATAATTCACGACCTGGGTCATGATGCTGATTTTCGCGTCTGCAATCGGCACGAATTGTCCGCGCAAGAATCCCCATTGGGGATGCTCGACCTTGGCTTCTTGTGGTTTGACGGGGATGGCTGTCTGAATCATTCGTCTTCTCCTTTTGACGTGAATCGAATTTCGAAATCTATTGCGGTCCGAGTGTGGGCGTTGTGTTAGCCGGCGCGCCGCGCGGGCGCACTGGATCGGGTTGGATGTTGGATGGAATCCCTGGCGCTTGAATGATCGGCGGCGCGGCATCTGGCGCGGGATAGGGCAAGGATGTCGGCGGAACCTGGGTCAGGTCTGGATTAGGCGGCGGGAATGGCACAGGGACCGGCGTGAGTACGAACACCGATTGTGGTGTGGGTGGGCGCGTCCATTCGGTGTCAAAGCGCGTAATAGCGAACGCGAGGACAAGCGCAAAGATCGCCACGCCGATGACGAGCAACCACGACCGCGAATTCTCTACCCAGTTGTTCATCGCCTCACTCAAAGCGGATTGTCTTCCCACGCCTTGAGCGGATCAATCAACGCGTGGCTGGTCAAATCGAGATGCACCGGCGTGATGGACACGTACCGATTCCGCACCGCCCAAATGTCCGTGCCTTCGTCTTCAACGCCGGTCGGTGGATCGCCGCCGATCCAATAATAATTTTTGCCCTGCGGGTCTTGACGTTCGATCAAGACATCGCGATAGATGCGTTTGCCCAAGCGCGTGATGCGCGCGCCGCGTATTTCGTTCGTCGGAATCGCCGGCACGTTGATATTGAGCAGCGCGCCGTTCGGCAACCCATTCGTTAGCACACGTCGCGCGATGCGCGCGGCGTACTCGGCGGCGGGCGAAAAGTCAATGCCGTCGTCGTGTTCCGCGTCAATCGAAACCGCGAGCGAGGGCACGTCGTTGATCGTGCCTTCCATCGCGGCGGACACGGTGCCGGAGTAGGTCAGGTCTTGACCCAGGTTGACGCGCGGGTTGATGCCGCTCGCAACGAGCGCGGGTTTTTCGCCGAGCAGACCCAGCATCACAATCGCGACGCAGTCGGTGGGCGCGCCGTCGCTCGTGTACGCCTCCGAGCCATCCGCGAGCGTAGTCTTGCGAACGCGCAAGGGTTTGTGCATCGTCTTGGCGTGACCCGACATGCTCCAGTTGTGGTCCGGCGCGACGACGATGACATCGGCAATCGTTTGCATCGCTTGCTTGAGCGCGAGCAAACCGGGCGCGGTGACGCCGTCATCGTTGGTGACGAGAATATACATTACGCCGGGCGTCCTTTTTGTTTCAATGTTCGGAGCGCATTTTTCATTTCGTCAGTGAATCCGGCAATTTCCGCAAAGACGGAAAGTGGATCAGGCAAGTCCTCCTGCCACAACCAATTCACGTTGATCCAGAAACCGGGTACGCTCGTCGAGCGATAGATGCCATCGTCACCGACCGGCGCGGTTTGATATTGTCCGCGCGCGTCGCGCTGATAGAACCACGCGCGTTGACGACGCGGGCGCGGGTCAATGATCCAGTACTCGGGCACGCCGGCTTCTTGGTACTCGAAAAATTTCTCATCCAGGTCACGGCTGACGCTATCGTCAGAAATGATTTCGACGACGAGGTCGGCGGGACCAGCGAGGCGATTCTCCAGCACGCGATCCAAATGCTCGCGCGCGACGAAGAAAATATCTGGTTCGCGTCCCGAACCGGTCGGCGTCGCTTTCATTTGGGTTGGCGCCATGAATACTTCACCTAGATCAAAAACCCTGACGAATTGTTCGAGCAGAACATACAGAAAACCAAGAATTTTTTGATGCAACGGTTTTGCTGTCATGTGAACGATGACCTCTCCATTCACCCACTCGGCGTGCAAGTCTTCGCCCGACGAAGCGAGAAATTCTTCGTAGGTGATTTTCGGTCGCTCAGTTGGTTGGATGGATGTTTGCGCTAATGGCTCGTTCACTGCCATTTGCTTCCTCGCGTTCTACTTTTTCTGCTTGACATCGTGCTGGATAAAAATCGTAACTGGGTCGGACGGCGTCGCGTTGCCGGCGGCGTCATACGCAATCGCTTTGACGATGTGCGACTCGACGAACCCAGCCGTGTTCGTCACCGGCGTCGTCGTCGAGATGAGGATCATGCCGGTCGTGAACACGACCGACGCGGCGGGCGCAGTCGTCGTCACGCGCGCGGTCTGCCCGACGATTTGTTCCGTTACCGAAATGCCTTCGCTGTTTTGATACGTGCGCGTGATGGTAATCGGTTTGGTCGGCGAGACGGCGACGGACGCGCCGAGCGTTCGCGTCAACGTGTCCGACATTTTAATCGTCCACTTTTTGTTGAACGGTGCGACGGTGCTCGACCCGATCAACATCTCGTCGAGATAAAATTCGACGCGCCCCATCGAAGCATTATCCACCGCGTCCACGCCAATCGAAACCCATTCGTCTTTTTCTGGCGTGTATATATCCGTGTTCTTGGGATTGATGATTTTGATCGTCGGCGGTTTGTTGTCCACGACGACCTGGATCGTCGCCTGGGTCGGCTTGCCCGATTTGTCCACCGCGGTCAATTGCAAGGTGTACAGCCCATCGAGCGCGGTCACGTCCCACTGTTCGAGCGAGCCATTGTCCACGCGGTTGCGATGATCGCCGCCGATTTGCGTCCACTGCGTCGGGTCGAGTCCCTTGCCGAACGCGAGACGATACACGTCGAGATTGTCCACGCGCACATTGCCGACAATCGGCACCACGCCTTTGACGCCCGAGTACGACGCGGGCGCAATGATCGCGACATCGCCGCCTTGTCCCGGCGTGCGATTCGATGTACTGTACTCGCTTGGTGGTTGCGGAATCTTGTTCTCGCGCACCCAGTCGGCGGCTTCGGGCGGATAGATCGGAAATACTTTTTCTTCGACTTCGTTCGGCGGATCGTAGACGGTCGCAAGTTTGCCGGTTGGTTTATGAACGCGAAACACTTGCCAAATGTTGTCGAATGTTTTCGGTTCGGTGCCGGCGATAAATAATTCCTTGACGCGCTCCGGGCAGTACGGCGTCGGCAACAGACCGCTCGTCGCGCACACTTCGACGCGCACCATTCCCGGCGGTTCGACGAACGGACGCACCGGCAGGGTCGCGTGAATCTTGTCTATCACATCGCGCCAAATCGGCGCGGCGCCGGTCACGCCGCTAATGTGTTCCATCTCGGCGTTGTCCGCGTTGCCGACCCACACGCCCACCGCATAGTCGGGGGTATACCCCACCGTCCAATTGTCGCGCCAATCCGATGTCGTGCCGGTTTTCACCGCCGCCGGGCGCGAGGTTTTGAGAATGCTGTTCGAGCCAAAGCCGGGTGTGCGCGCGGTGTTGTCGGACAAGATATCGCTCATCAAGAACGCGAGTTGCGGTGTGACGATCTGTTGTTTTTGCGGTTCCTTGAATTCGTACAAGGTTTTGTTGCTCGTGTCCGTCACTTTGAGGATTGATACGGGATCGAGCACGCGAAAACCGGGTTTGACATTTTGCGCCTCGACGGGTATACCGGCGATCATGCCTTGGTTCGCGAGTACGGAATTCGCGTACGTCATATCGAGCAAGGTCGTCTCGCCGCCGCCGAGCGTGAGCGCGAGACCGTATTTTTCGCGATTGAGCGTGTTGATGCCCATGCGGTGCGCGGTGTTCACGACATTCTTGGGTCCGTCGAGTTGAATCAACTTGACTGCCGGAATGTTGAACGACGAGGCGAGCGCAGTCCGCAAACGTACTGGACCATGATACTTGCGGTCGTAATTCTCCGGCACGTAGGGCGGATTCGGCGGATCGTCGAACACGGTGCGCACGTCCATCAGCACCGACGCTGCCGTGTAGCCCTGCGCGAACGCGGTGAGATAGTTGAACACTTTGAACGTAGACCCAGGTTGGCGCGGCGAAATCGCGACGTTCACCTGTCCGTCAATGTCGCGATTGAAATAATCCACCGAGCCGACCATCGCGACGATTTCGCCGGTAGCGGGACGAATCACGACGATGGACGCGTCATTGACATTGCGCTTGTCCGCTTGCAGTTTGGAGACTTGCTCGCGCGCGGCTTGCTCCGCGATTTGCTGAACGTTGTAATCGAGCGAAGTGATGATGCTCAAGCCGCCGCGATACAATGCCTCGGTGCCGTACTTGTCTTCGATCAAGCGGCGCACGAAAAAGACAAAGTGCGGCGCGCGAATGTCGAACCGTTTGGGTGCGACGCGGAGTTTAGTGCTCTTTGCCGCGATCGCTTCTTCGAGCGTGATGTATCCTTGCAGATACATCTGGTCGAGCACGAGGTTGCGGCGTTTGATCGCTTCCTCGGGCGCGTCAATCGGATTGAGCACAAAGTTTTGTGGAATCGGCGCGAGCGTTGCACACTCGGCTAGATCCAAGTCCTGTACGTGTTTGCCAAAGTACGCTTGCGCCGCCGCTTCGACGCCATACGCGACGTTGCCGTAATAGTTGTCGTTGAGATACCACGCGAGGATGTCGTTTTTGCTGTAGCGTTTGGAAATCTCAATCGAGAGAATGATCTCTTTGAACTTGCGGCTGTACGTCGCAAAACTGTACGGATCGCGCACATAGCGTTCGCTCGGCGGAATCAACACATTCTTGACGAGTTGTTGCGTGATCGTGCTCGCGCCTTGGACCTGCTCGCGGCGCAGGGTCATCCACGCCGCGCGCCCCATGCTGTACCAATCGAACCCAGGATTGGTCCAGAAATTCTTGTCTTCAATCGCGACGGTCGCGTTTTTGAGATTCAACGGCATCCGGTCGAGCGGCACGACGGTGCGGTCGCCGCCGAGCGGGTCGAGAATTTCGTACAACAAAACCGTGCCCGTGCGGTCGTAAATTCGCGTGGTCTTGAAATTTTGCGAAGTCTGTTTGGCGATTTCGCCCGGGGCGGGCAGGTCTTTAGCGTAATAATTGTAGATGGCGACTGCCGATGCTGCGCCGACGCCCACTGTCGTGAGCATCAAGCCAAGGATCGCCGCGAGGGTGCCCAACGTGAGCCGAGTGACGAGGGGACCGGCGCGGTGCGCGTCGTGGCGCGCGCGTCGGCGTCGCAGATAGATCGAACGTGCGGACAAAATCACTTCTCCTTATCAGCGGTGCGCGGCTAGTTTAGCACCAAACGAAGAATCACGCAAACGGAATTTGCAATCGCGTGAGCACGCCGGGTCGCGCCCCATACCGCGTCGAGTCGCGCCCGTCTGTCATTGCGAGCCGCGAAACGGTTGCGAAGCAATCGCAAGCCGCTTGGGGACTGCTTCGCTCCGCTCGCAGTGACACTCGGACTTACCCTGATTCGGTCCTACAGGTGTGCGCCAAGTTTTTGGGTGGTGAAAAAACCTTGCGAAGGTTGAACGGCAATCATATATGATTTGTCGTCAAAACCTTCGCAAGGTTGAGTATTCCAAAATTTTAACGCACACACCGGTCCTACGGTCGCATGGACGTTCACAGGGAGTTGTGTTAGAATAATTCCCGATAGGTTGAAAACTCATTATGTCCCGACTAGGTTCTTGGCGTGTCTGGCTGTTCCCAACAACCATCGCCGTCATAACACTTGTTTGGTTTGCCGCGTTTCCAATTGGTGCGCCATTCGATTTGAGTACATTGCTCGCTCAGGTCACCTTTTTTCTCGCGACCTGGGTGGCTTGTTTTGTTTTTGCGCGCCGGGGTCTTGACCTTCTCCTCGCCGGCTCGTCCATCTTCGCGCTGGGACGTTGGCTCCATGTCTTGGACACGTTGGCGCGCGCGCCGAACGCGTGGCGCGTGATCGTTCCTTCCATGTTTGAGTTAGTTGGTCTGGGTGTGGCGGTGGTCGCCGGGATGCAATGGACTGCGCGCGCGGCGACCGCATCCTCTCACGCGCGCGCCGCCGCGCAACGGCGCGAAGCGATTCTCCATGCCATCCGTTTTTCCGCCGAGCAATTTCTCAAGAACCTGGATTGGCGGCAGGAAATTCGTCCCGCGCTCGCGCGTCTGGGTGAGGCGACCGGCGTCAGTCGCGTCTATCTCCGTGAAAATCTTACGGACGCGCAGGGCGCGCTCAGGTGCCGCGCGCTTGCCGAATGGGTTGCCCCAGGTATCGCGCCGCAAAAAATCTCTGCCGAGTACGCTTATCATGCGATCGGCGCGGCGCGCTGGCTCACGCTCTTGCAACAAAACCAACCGGTCGTGGGCAACGTGCGCGCCCTGCCGGCGAACGAGTGCGCCTTTCTCGAACTGCAAGGCGTGCGCGCGCTCGTATGCATGCCAATTTTCGTGAACGACGAATGGTGGGGCTTTCTCGGTTTCGACGAATGCGTGTCCGAGCGCGACTGGACGACGACCGAAATCGAGGCGCTGGGCATGGCGGCGAGCACACTCGGCGCGGCGATCGCGCGTGAGCAAATAGACGGTGTGCTCAACGAGCGGACGCGCCACCTGGCGTTGCTCAATGATGTCACGCGCGCCGCGATTGGCGCGGCGACGATGCCGGAATTGCTGCATACGCTCGCGAATCGCATGGGCGAAATGTTCCGCGCCGATAGTTGTCACATCACGTTGTGGGATGAAGCGACGCAACGCACCATCCCCGCCGCCGCGTACGGTCAGTGGCGCGACCGCTTCGCCGCGCTCGAGCCGATCCCCGGCGAGACGACCTTGACCGCCTCAGTTTTGCGCGCCGGTCACGTGCTGGCGATTGAAGATACGGCAAATACGCCGTACATCAGCGCGCGCATCGTGTCCCAGTTCGCCACGCGTTCGGCGTTGGGTTTGCCCTTGATCGCCGGCGACGCCAAACTGGGCGCGGTGATCGTGATGTTCGACGCACCGCGCCGTTTTTCGCCCGCGGAGATCGCGCGCGCCGAACAAGCCGCCGCGCAACTCTCGCTCGCGATTGACAAGGCGCGCTTGCTCGAAGAAACGCGCGCGCGCGCCGCACAACTTTCGACGCTCGACGAAATCGGTCGCGCGGTGTCTACGCTGTCGAATCTGGAACAGGTGCTCGAAACCATCTACCGGCAAACATGTCGCGTGTTGCCGCTGGATGTCTTTTTTATTTGTTTGTACGATTCAGATAGCGACACCGTGTCGTGGCCCCTCATGTACGACGGAGGTCAGCGTCTTCCGGCGAACGATAGTCGCGCGCCAAGTACGACGATGTGGCAGGTGATCCTGACCCGCCAAGGTTTCCGGATCAATCGCTCGGCGGAAGAGCTGGCGATGTGCGACGCGCAACAACACGGCGGCGACGCGGCGCACAAATCCGCCTCGATGTTGTTTGTGCCGCTTGCTGTGGGCGAGTCGGTCATCGGCGTGATGTCCGCGCAGAGTTATCAGGTGAACGCGTACAGCGACGCCCACCTGACGTTGCTGAACGGGATCGGTTACCAAGCCGCGATTGCGATCGCGAACGCGCGGCTCTATGACGAAACGCACCGCCGCGCCCGCGATCTCGTTTTGCTCAACGAGATCGGGCGCGCCGCGATGCGCGCGCCCACGATGCGCGAGTTGATGCAAATGCTTGCCGACCGGGTGGGTGAGCTGTTCCACGCGGACCATTGCCACGTTACGCGGTGGGACGCCGCAACCCAGCGCGCGATCCCAGTCGCCGCGTACGGTCGTTGGCGCGATTCCTTCGCGACGCTGGACGCGATTCCCGGCGAAGTTACGATCACTTCATCCGCGTTGAGCGTTGGTCACGCGCTTGTGATCGAAGACGTGTCTGATACGCCGTACCTCAGCCCGCGTCTGCTCGCGCTGTTTGGTATGCGCTCGATTCTGGGTTTGCCGCTCATCGCCGGCGACGAGAAACTGGGCGCGTTGATGTTGTTCTACGATACGCCGCGTCAATTTACTTCCGACGAAATTGCGCGCGCGGAACAAGCCGCCGCGCAACTCTCGCTCGCGGTTGCCAAAGCCAAATCGGTCGAACAGGCGCACGAACGTTTGGCGCACGTCAGCGCCTTGCACGAAATTGACCTGGCGATTACGACGATGCTCAGTCAAACGGATCGCCTGCAAGTTTTGTTGGAACACACGATGCGGCAGATGCGCGCGGACCTGTGCTCCGTACTCTTGATTGACGCGCCGACCCAGCAACTCAAGACGATTGCCCAGCGCGGCGCGCGCACTGAGTCGTGGCGCGCGATCACGTTCCAGGTGGGCGAAGGCGCGGCGGGCTGGATCGTGCAGCACGCGCAACCCCTGGCGTTGCTGGATGTGAGCGCCGATCCACGCTGGTTGAGCGATGACGCATCCGTCAACGAAGGTATCGTATCGTACCTGGGTGTGCCGATGCGCGTCGAAAATCGCGTGATCGGCGTGCTCGATATGGGCATGCGAACCTGGCGCGAGTTCTCGGCAGAGGAAATTGATTTCTTCGTTACGCTTGCCGGGCAAGCCGCGGTCGCGCTCGAAAACGGGCGGCTGTTCGAACAAGTCGAACAACGCGCGCGCGAATTCGCCGCGCTGTACGAAACGACGCGCGATCTAGCAACGCCGCGCGAGTTGCCGGTGTTACTGAATATGATCATCGAGCGCGCCGTCGGTCTGTTGAACGCGCACGGCGGCGGCGAGTTGTATCTTTGCGACGCGGAACGCCGCGCGGTGCATTGCCTGGTCAGCTACCACACGCCGCGCGATTATACCGGCGTGGTGTTGCGGTACGGTGAAGGCGCGGCAGGCACGGTCGTCATGACCGGCGAACCGCTCGTGATTGACGATTACCGCGTGTGGTCGGGACGCGCGGCAACGTACGAAAAGGACCAACCGTATACGGCGGTCGTCTGTGTGCCGATGATTTGGCAGGGCAAGGTCATCGGCGCGCTCGATCTGCTGGACGATGTGGCGCAGCGTCGTTTTACGCACGACGACGCGCGACTGCTGACCTTGTTCGCGAATCAAGCCGCCGCCATGATCGAGAACGCGCGCTTGTTCGACGAGATCACACACCGCGCCGATCAAATGGCTACGCTGTATCACGTTGGACGGACGCTCAATAGCACGCTGGAGACCGATGCGATTCTCGACGCGGTGATTGATGTGGCGATGCGCGCGACCGGCGCGACGCACGGTTGTCTCTGCATCGTCAACCGCGCGGCGAATCACTTTTCGTACCGCGCGTTGCGCGGGTTTGACGCCGAACTGGCGCAACACACGCACGCGAACCGCCTGGCATTGGACGCGGGACTCAATGGGCGGGCGTATCGCACGCGCCAAGTGGTGTGCGTGGACGACGTGTGCGCTACGGCGGACTATGTCGAGTTTGTTTCGACGACGCGTGCGGAGTTGATCGTGCCGATGATTCGCGGCGGCAATGTGATCGGCACGATTGACTTGCAAAGTCCGCAGGTGGGCGCGTTCCACCAAGCCGACTTGGATTTCTTGCGCGCGCTCGCCGATCACGCCGGCGTCGCGCTCGATCACGCGCAGTTGTTCGAAGAAGTGCAACGCCGCGCGCGCGAGCAAACGATCATCAATGATATTACGCGCGCGCTCAACCGCGCGATGGATGTACGCGCCGCGTTCCCGGCGATTGTCGAAGGCGTTCACGCGCTGGTCGCGTGCGACCGCGTGAGTCTGGCGTTGCTCGACGACACGCGCACGCACGTGACGATGTTCGTGCTCGATCAGCCACACGCGGAATTGAGCGAAGGCACGCGTTTTCCGATTTCCGCCACGGCGGCGGCAGATGACGTGCTCGCGGGGCGCGTGCATGTGACGGACGATCTGAACGATGAAGCCGACTATGCCGGCGAGCGCGTGTTGCGCGATGCCGGTTATCGTTCGCGCGTCAACATGCCGCTGATGATCGGCGACCGAGCGATTGGCGCATTGAACATCATGAGTCGGCAGATCAGAAACTTTGACGCGACGCATTTACCGACGCTGCAACAAATCGCGAACGCGATTGCGATTGCGATTGAAAACACGCGGCTCTTTGAAGCCGAGCAAGCGCGCCGCGCGGAACTGGGCACGCTCTATAATCTTTCGCGCACACTCGCCGAGTTGAACGACGCCGAGGCGATGATGAACGTGGTCACACAACGGACGGTCGAGACGATTCGCGTCACCTTCGCGCGCATCGCGTTTTACGAAAATGGTTTCTTGACGATTCGCTCCGCCAATCCATTGCGCCTGATCGGACAAGATCTCCGCGTGGGACGCCGCGACGCGTTGGCGAATTTACCCGTGCTGCACCGCGTGCCGAACGATGGCACGCCTCTGTTGCTTCACGCGGACGACCCGACGCTGACGGACTTGGAACGCGAGGCGCTGTTGCTCGATTGGGCGCGTGTGGTCTGTGTGATGCCACTGCGCGTTGGTGGGCGCGCGTTTGGTTGTTTGATGCTGGGTGAAGCGCGTAGCGAGCAACGCGAGCCGTTCGACGACGACAAGTTGCGCCTCGCGCGTAGCATCGGCGATCAAACCGCGAGTGCGTTACATCGCGCCGAGTTGTTCACGCAAATCGAAGGCGCATACGTGCAAACCGTACTCGCGCTCGGGCAGGCGATTGACGTCAAGGATACGTACACCGCAAACCACGCCCAGCGGTTGGCGGTCTTGTCGTTGACGATTGGGCGCGAAGTGGGTCTCTCCCCGCGCGAGTTGGAAGACTTGCGTTTTGGCGCGATCTTGCACGATGTCGGCAAGATCGGCGTGCCGGACGCGATTCTGCAAAAGTCGTCCGAACTGGATGGTGACGAGTGGCAGAAAATGCGGCAGCATCCGATCATCGGCGAACAAATCCTCGCGCCCGTACCGCGTCTGGCAGGCGCGGCGCGCATCGTGCGCCATCACCACGAACGCTTTGACGGCGCGGGTTATCCGGATGGGCTGGCGGGCGAAGCGATTCCCATCGGCGCGCGCATCCTCACGGTGGTGGACGCGTACAGCGCGATCACCGACCGGCGCGTTTACAAACGCGCGCGTTCGCACCAACTCGCCGTCACGGAATTGGAACGCCATGCGGATACGCAGTTCGATCCGCGCATCGTCGAAATCTTTGTGCGTTTGTTTGCGCACCACCCGCCGGATGCAACATGAACGACTCGCGTAAACTTATTCCCGATCGTATTTTCCTCATCGGGATTTTTGTGTTGATCCCGATTGGATGGTTGCTGACGACGACCCTGCCGATTGGCGATGATACGCGTGTGGCGGTGTTGGCGCTTGCCATCGTGGGCGCGTTCTACACGGCGAGCATGACGAGACGCGACTTGGGAAATACCAGTACCGACACCGTGATCGCGCCGCTTGCCAACACGCTCATCGTGACGACTGCCGGTTTATTGCTCGGTCACGTCATGCCCATGATCGTAGCGTTTTATTTTCTCTCGATTGCCGCGGTGGCAATTCGCACCAGTCTCCGCGTCGCGTTATGGACGGCGGTGCTTTCCACTGTGGGCAATGGGATCGTCGTGCTGGCGCGCGGTCAAACGGATTGGCTGGCAGATGCGTTGATATTGGGCGGAGTGTTTGGCTTTGTCGCGTTGTTGATCGGCATGGTGGCGGACAAGGCGCATCAACGCACGCACGCCCTGATGCGCCGGCATCGCGAGTTGGAAGCCGAACGTGTGGTCGCGCGGGTGGTCAATCAATCGCTCGACCTTGAGCGCGTGTTGAACCTCGCGCTCGATCAAGCGTTGCAGATCCTGGGAGTGAGCGAGGGCGCGATTTTTCTTGCGGACGAAGCGCAGACGCGATTAACTCTGACCGTGGTGCGTGGTCTGTTCGCAGATCTGGTCGCGCATGTTCGTCCGTACGCGTTCGGCGAAGGGATCACGGGCGACGCCGCCGCGCAACGCCGCGTCCTCATCGTAACGAATGTGCCGGCGGACGCGCGGGTCCGCGCCGAGCTGCTCGGAGTCGTGCCGATCCATACGCAGATTTCCGTGCCGCTCATCGCGCGCGATTGCGTGATGGGCGTATTGAATTTGAGTACCCAGCAAACTCATCGGTTCTCCGACGACGACGTCGAATTGCTGCGCGCAATTGGCGCGAGCGTTGCCGTCGCGATTGATCACGCGCGCTGGTTTGCCACGCTCGAACAACGCGTGGCGGAACGCACCACGGAACTTGCCGCGCTCAATCGGATTGCCTTCGCCGTGACGCATTCGCTCGATTTGGATAGCATCTTGAATGCCGCGCTCGACGAACTGACCCAGGCGTTGCAGATCCGCGGGGCGTGGCTCTCGTTGGTCAATCCGACGCAGGAACGACTGGTGCTCCGTGCGGAACGCGGCTCGACGACCACCATTCACGCGCACATGCTCAATCTCCGGATGGGCGACGGATTGAGCGGTGACGCGTTGCGCGATCTACAACCCCACGCGGTCAACCTGGAAGAATCGAACGCGCGCACGCGCGACATGATGTTGCAAGCGGGGTATCGCGTGATTGCCGTCGTGCCCTTGGCAATTGACCAGCAAGCAGTCGGCGTCCTGAGTTTGGCGGGCGACCAGCCCAATCGTTTTGGCGAATCGGAATTGCGTTGGCTCGGGGCGGTGGGCAATACGCTCGCGGTCGCGATCAAAAATGCGCGCCTCTTTGAATCGGTCGAGTTACAGTTCAAACAACTCGCGACGTTGCGTGAGATTGATCACACGCTCAGTTCGGTGATCGAATTGACGCCGCTGTTAGAAACGGTGTTGGTGCGCTTGGCGCAAGTCGTGCCGTACGATAGCGCGGCAGTCTTGTTGTTGGACGGTCCCATTTTGCGCGCAGTCGCAGCGCGCGGATCGGCTCGGGCGGCGTTGCATAAATCTGCGCTCGATATCTCCGACAACGCGATTTTTCAACAGATGGTGCGCGAGCAGACGCCAATCATCATTGGCGAATTGGCGTTAGATGCACGGTGGGTGAATGTGGCTGGCTTGGAGTTGGAGCAGGCATGGATGGGCGCGCCGCTCATCGCGCGCGGGGAGGTGATCGGGCAGATTGGTATGTTCAGCGCAACCGCGCGTGCGTTTGCGCGTGAGCACAGTGACCTGGTTATGGCGTTCGCCAATCACGCCGCCGTCGCCATCGCAAATACGCGCTTGCGCGAGGAATTACGCGAGCAGGCGCGGCACGATAGTTTGACCGGCGCGCTGAATCATGGCGCGTTCATCGAGGAGTTGCGCCGAGTCGGCGAAAGATACGCTCCACTCGCCTTGATCATGCTCGACCTGGATAACTATAAACAATACAACGATACGTATGGGCACGTAGCAGGCGATCACGTGCTCACCGTCACGGTGCAAGCGATTCGGGCGCACATCAAGCAGAACGATTTCGTCGGTCGCTGGGGTGGCGAAGAATTCGGCATCGCGTTGCCCGGCGCGAACAGCACCCACGCCGCCCGGGTCGCCGAACGGATTCGCGCGACCCTGGCTCAAACCGAAATTGCGAATGACGACGGTGAACGCATCCCGCCGCCCACTGTGAGCCAGGGCATTGCAACCGTCCCGGAAACCGCGCATACCGTGGACGAATTGATTGACCGCGCGGATCGCGCGTTGTATCGCGCCAAAGCGCGCGGACGCGATCAAGTTGTCATGTGGTCGCGCGACTGAACCGAGCGATCAATTCGCGCATGAACGCCATGTGCTCGAAATAATCCGCCAGCCGAATATTTTCGTTCGGCGCGTGATTGCGCGAATCGTGCCAGCCGCACCCCGCGCTGACCGCCGGAATCCCCAACGCTTGACACAACGGATACATTGGACCGCTCCCCGCCATCGTCGGATAGAGGATCGGGGCGGTGGGGTAGACGGCTTTTGCCGCGGCGACTGCCGCGCGCACGAGCGCCGAATCGAGCGGCGAACGCGCGACCTCCTCGCCGGTTTCGGTCAAGATCACCTCGATGTCGTCAAAGCCGCGGCGCGCCAAATGTTTTTTGAGCAGATCGAGAACGAGATCGGGCGTGAGATTCGGCACGAGACGAAAATCAATCTTGGCGAACGCGTGATTCGGCAAAACTGTTTTCGATCCCTCGCCAATGTAGCCGGAATATAATCCGCAAATCGTGCAGGTCGGCTCGTACAGATATTTTTTGAGCAGTGCGATGCCGGTGAGACCGTTGATGAACGCCGGAATTCCCAGGTCGGCTTTGACCTTGTCCTCGTCGTACGGAATTGCCTTGAGCGCGTCCATCTCCGCGTCGGTCGGCGGACGCACGTGCGTTTGATAATCGTCAATCAAGATATTGTCATCCGCGTCTTTGAGCGTGGCGAGCGCCCAGGTCAAGCGCCACGCCGGATTTGGCACGATGGCGGCGGAGGCGGAATGCAGATCGCGTTTCGCGCCGCGCGCGTGCAATTCGACGTAGATGATGCCTTTGACCCCGCACGAAAGTAACGGACGGTCGTTCACGTCTTTGTAACCGGCTTCCCACAAGCAACCATCCGCGTCTTGCAGCAAATCGCGATGTGCGCGCGCGAATTGCGGCAAATGAATACTACCGATTTCTTCCTCGCCCTCGTACACGAATTTGATCTTGAGCGGCAGCGCGCCAAACGCGGCGAGGTACGCTTCGACGGCTTGGATGCGGCACATCAAGTTGCCCTTGTTATCCGAGACGCCGCGCGCGAACAACTTGCCGTCGCGAATTGCCGCATCCCAGGGTCCGCTCTCCCACAGTTCGAGCGGTTCGGGTGGCTGCACGTCGTAATGATTGTAAATCATCAGCGTGCGTGCGCCGCTGCCGATTTCGCCGTACACGACCGGCGCGCCGCCTTCGATGGGGATGAGACGCGCATTCGCGCCCAGCTTTTGCAAACGCGCGAGCACTTTGTCCGCCGTTTCGCGCATGCCCCAGTTTTGCGCGGCGACGCTCGGCTGGCGACACAAGTCTTGCAGCTCTACGACGAAACGTTCGCGGTTGTCGTTGATGTAAGTCTGAAACTTGTCCATAATCCTCCCAAATTACGCACTTCGCAATTCGTATCAGTACGCTCCCAGTTCTTCCAGACGGTCGTCGTCAATGCCAAAATAGTGCGCGAGTTCGTGGAGCACGGTGCGGCGAATGCACGCGCGCACCGCGTTATCATCCAGGCAACTCGCGAGAATCGGTTGACGATAGATGCTGATCTTGTCCGGCGGGACCAAGCCGTAATCGTGCGTGCGTTCGGTGAGCGGAATGCCGTGATAGAAACCGAGCAAGGTCAGCGGGTCATCCACATCTGCCGCGTCGAGCGTATCGTCGTCCGGGATTTCTTCGACGACGATGGCGACGTTCGCGATGTGGCGCGCCAGATCGCGCGGCAGATCATCCAGAGTTTGCGCGACCACGGCTTCGAATTCGTGTTGACTTTTCATCGCCGCGATTATAGTGGCATCGTCGCGCCATGTCAACGCGATGTTGCGCTGGTGATTATCCAAAACTCTATACTGTCATTGCGAGCGGTTTGTGCGAAGCAATCGCCGAGCCACTTGGGGATTGCTTCGGCGCGAAAACCGCGCCTCGCAATGACAGATCACCTTTTCGAAAACCACGAGGATGATGCGCGATGGTTTTCAAAACGCGGCGCGTCTGCTATAATGTGGGCAAATGAAATCCCCACCCTCGCCTCCGGCGCATGACCTTGCCGCGCGCGACCGCGACGCGATTCGGCGCTATTATGAACAGAACACGCCGCTCTTTTTGCGGTTCGCGCGCGCCGAGACGCAAACGATTCATCGCGCGGTGTGGGGTGACGGCGTGGACTCGTTGACACGCGCACTGGACTTTACGAACGAACTCGTCCTGCGCGAAATCAACGCGTGGATCGAACAACACGAATTCGCGCGCGTGCGCATCGCCGACCTGGGTTGCGGCATCGGCGGTAGTTTGTTCTACCTCTTGCCGCGCCTCGCGATTCCCGTGCGCGCGGTTGGCGTGACGATTAGTCGCGTGCAAGCCGAACTGGCACAACTACACGCGCGACGATTGGACTTGACTCGCGCGTGTTGGTTTGTCGAAGGCGATTTTCTCGCGCCCCCGCTCGCGGATGGATTAGGCATCGCGTATTCGATTGAAGCGTTTTGCCATGCGACTTTACCGGAGATGTTTCTCGCGCAAGCCGCGCGCGTGCTCGCCTCCGGCGGCAAGTTGATCTTGTGCGATGATTTTCTTTCGCCGCTTGCGCGTGAGGCAGGGTCAGCCGCACAACGCTGGCTCGCGGCGTACCAAAAAGGTTGGCATGTGCCGAATTTGCGAACGTATGTCGCCGCCCAGGCGCTGGCAAGCGAGCACGATTTGAATTGTGTCCGCAACGACGACCTGACGCCGTATCTCAAATTGCGCGCGTTGCCGAATTGGTTCGCCGCCGCGCTCCGCGCGATGGGCGAACGTGTCCCCGCCTGGCACGCGATTGTGCCGAGTATGCTGGGCAGTCTGGCGTTGCAACAATGCTTGAAGCAGAACTTGATCGAGTACCGTTTCCTCGTGTTTGAAAAATCATAATGCGATCCACCCGCTTTAATTTTACCGCAGAGCACGCGGAGAGCGCAGAGGAAAAAAAGAATTCTCTGCGTTCTTTGCGCCCTCTGCGGTAAATCTTTCCTCGCGCGAGATTGAAATGACGCGCACGATTACGCTCCTTGCGAGCGGTACACGCGGCGATGTCCAACCGTACCTCGCGCTCGGTCTCGGCTTGCGCGAGGCGGGGTTCGATATTCGCATCGCGACCCACGCGAATTTCGCGCCGCTCGTCGCGCCAACCGGTTTGACGTTCGCGCGCCTCGACGACAATCCCAGCGACTTGTTCGCGCGACCCGGCGGCGAATCGGCGTTGCGGCTCGACGGCAATCTCGCGCGCAGTCTGCGCGCGACGATGCAGTTCTGGCGTGATGCCCAACCACTTTTCGAGCGGTTGCTCGTCAGCGGTTGGCGCGCGTGCCAGGGCAGCGACGCGCTCGTCATCGGCTTGGCGACGCTGTGGGGTGTTCACATCGCCGAGGCGTTGCGCGTGCCGTGCGTGCGCGGTTATCTGCAACCGTTCACGCGCACGCGCGCGTTCCCTTGCCCGCTTTTGCCGTTCACCTTCTCGCTCGGCGCGGCGTACAATCGCGCGACGTACGCGCTCGTGCATCAGACGATTTGGCAATCGTGGCGCGGCGTCGTGAATCGCTGGCGACGCGATACGTTGCAATTGAAACCCGCGGCGTGGTCCGCGCCGTTCGCGCGCGACGATGCACCAACCTTGTACGCGTTCAGCGATCACGTCGTGCCGCGTCCTCCCGATTGGTCGGCGTCCCAGGTTGTCACCGGTTATTGGTTTCTCCCGCGCGCGCGCGAGTGGTCGCCGCCGCGCGACCTCGCGCGTTTTCTCGCTGCGGGCGATCCGCCGGTGTATCTCGGCTTTGGCAGTTTGACCGTGCGCCGCATGCGCGCAACGGTCGCGGCGATGTTGCGCGCAGTTGAGCAAGCCAAGGTGCGCGCGGTCGTCGCATTCCCGCGCGAATTCCTCGGCGACGAGTTACCCAAGACGATTTTCCTGCTTGGCGATGCGCCGCACGCGTGGTTGTTTCCGCGCATGTCCGCGCTCGCGCATCATGGCGGGGCGGGGACGACGGCGGCAGGATTGCGCGCGGGTTTGCCCGCGATCGTGATTCCCCTCGCGGTGGATCAATTTTTCTGGGCACAGCGCATCGCCGACCTGGGTGTCGGCGCGCGCTCAATCGCGTACGACGCGCTTACCGCGGACGCGCTCGCGGACGCGTTAACGCGCGTGACGCGCGATGCGGAAATGAAATCGCGCGCGCGAGAGATCGCGCACGCGATTGAACAAGAGGATGGAGTTGCCCGCGCGGTCGCCCACATCCGCGCGTGGGTGTGAATTGGGACGCGGATGAACGCGGATTCTATTTTTTCCCGTCCGCGCTCGTCCGTGTTCATCCGCGTCCCATAAAATTCAAATCACCCCCGCGTCTTTCATTACCTGCCGCAACAAACGCCGGTTCTCGTCGTCGAGCGGACGCAGAGGCAGGCGCGGCGGTCCGCCGTAATACCCCGCGTTCAATTCTTCGATTGCCGCTTTCAATCCGGGAATATTCCAGCGCGTGGTCACCGCCGCGTTCAGCGGAATCAAACGCAGTTGCATTTCGCGCGCCTCGTCGTGACGACCGGCGCGGAACGCGTCGTACAGCGCAACCGTCTCGCGCGGCGCGACGTTGGCGAGCGCGGCGACGGTCGCCTTCGCGCCGATGACGAGCGACGGATAAAAGTAACTGCCCGACCCGGCAATCACCGCGAAATCGGGGCGCACTGCGCGAATCATTTCGCCGAATTTCGTTACGTTGCCGCCGGAATCCTTGATGCCGACGATGTTCGGATGCTTGGCGAGTTCGATCACCGTGTTCGCGTCAATGTCAATCCCGGTCGCCGCCGGCATGTTGTACACGACGATCGGAACCGGCGCCGCGTCGGCGATGACGCGATAGTGGTTGATGAGCGTCGCCGAATTCATCTGCGCCTTGTAGTAATTCGGCGTGACGATGAGCGCGGCATCCGCGCCGCATTCTGCCGCGCGTTTCGCCAGCATCAGCGCGGTGCGCGAAGATTCCGCGCCTGCGCCGGCGAGAAAGAGTTGCTCGCGCGGAATCGCCGCGCGCGCGGTTTCAAACACCGCGATTTTCTCCGCTTCACTCAGAAACGGAAACTCGCCGTTCGAACCCAGGACGACAAAACCGTGCAAGCCGGTCTTGCTCCACAGCGTGATGTTCGATTTCAATTTGTCGTGCAGAATGTTTCCGTCCACATCGAACGGGGTGGGGATGGGTGGAAAGACGCCTTGAATTTTGAGAGTCATTCCTGCTCCAGTTGAGTGGGATTTGTTTTACGTGCGGCGCGTTCGTCAAGCCAGCGCTTGAGGGAACGTTGACTTTCCGCTGAAGGAAATCCGGCGACCAGTCCTTCAACGCTAATATCTTCGTCCAGATCGGGCCAATGGATGCCTTCACCGTTGCCAATCAAGCGCCAGTTTTTTCGTTCGGAACTAGTCCCGTGCGAGAGACGCGGATACCATGCGAGTGGAACCGAAATTGTGCGTCCATCGTCAAGGTCAACGATTAAAGAGTCGTCTGTAATATTGACTTGAAGCGCGCGGCATGCGCGTAGTTCAATCGTTAAAGCATTCATCCCATTTCCTCAAAAACAGATCGCGATTTTCCGCTACCAATTCTTCGATGCGATTGATTTCAGTCCGGCTAAAACCGCCACTGTCTTGGAGTCGCACTGGATCAAGCCAGAACTTGGCTTTCTTGCGTTCGCGTTCGACGTGAATATGGGGCGGTTCGCGACGGTCGTTGGCGTAAAAAAAGAAACGGTACGGTCCAAGTAGCAGAGCGGTGGGCATACAGATTCCTGTTTGTTTTTATTTTAGAGCAAATCCGATGATGTGTAAAGCGCGACCGAACAAATGAGACAGTCTCCCGCGTGTTATTTCCGCGTCGCGGATGATGCGCCGGTCGTTTGGCTTTTGCCGATGCTCGGTTTGCCCGAGTACGTCAGGTGCGACGCGCCGCTCGCATAATAATCCAATTTGCTTTGCGCGTTAATCGTTCCATTCGAGCCGCCGCTCAATTCAACGCTCGCACTTTCAATCGCGAAATTGGCAAGATTCAATTGACTTGCGCCGGATGCAATCAACGTCGTATTTTTTGCCGACCCGCTCAACGTGACGCTACTTGCGCCAGATGCCTCGATGCGCGCATTGCCGACTTCGATGTCGCCGGACAATTTGCTCGCGCCGCTGATGTTCGCATCGAAACTCTGCGCCGATTTGAATCCGCTGATCGCGCCAGTTGTCGCACCGCTCAGGTTCAATCGTTCGAGCGCGGGCAGAGTAATTTTTGCTTGCGATTCACGCGACATTTGGCGAACGGTGATATCGGGCGCGAAAAAGATGCGTAGAGCGTTGCCTTGCTTTTCGACGCGCAGATGATCGAACAGGTTGTCGTCGGTCGTGACCGAAACGCTAAAGGTGTCGGCGCGTGTAATTTCAACCTGAAACGCGTTGCCGACTTGTACCTCGGTGAAATCGTTGAACTGGAAATTCTTGGTCAGCAATTTGCCCGACCCGACGACTTGCGGTCGCGCGAGGTAATCGCCGACGGTGCTGCAAGCCGCAAGTGCCATCGTCAAGACGGCGATGATTGCAAGTGTAAAGGTTCGCATTTCTAATTCTCCTCTTCCGCTGGGTTGCAATGATATCTACGTGGAAGGGTAGATTAGGTTACCATTATTCGCGTGTGATTTTTGATTTGAATTGTGTTATTGTAGCTACTCCACTCTAAGCAAATTCCTCAAAAAATCGTCTATCCACCTCGAATATCTGCTTGGGTACAAGACCGAGTTCCAATTTCTCAAACATCGCAACGAGTTTTTCTGCGTCTACCAGCTCGATTGGTGGGACTCCTTCGCGTAATGCTTCTTTGCGTGCATCCGCGGTGAATCCACTGGTCGTAATAAAAATTCCCTTGTCTGTTCTACCTGCCATCGCGCCGCGGAGATCGCGAATTTGGGAAACAGTAACTAGGTTATTTGCCGCGTAACGCTTACTTTGGAAAACAGTTTGGATACTCAGGAGAGGATTGATTTGCAGAATGCCCTTGCCGTCAATGCCGCCATCTCCTGAGCGACCAGTGACTTCGACTTGCTGGAATCCGGCTTCGCGCAATAGTCTTTGGCAGAGTCGTTCAAATCCTGCCGGAGGTAGAGTCCGAATGATTTCAATTAACTCAGAGCGATAATCAATGGGTTGGGTTGGCACCGAATCTGATGGAGCGGATTGTTGGTCAAGGTCTTCATCTGATTTATCCGGCTCGCCTTCGAATTGTTTGTGGATTTCTCTGAAGAGTTTTTGAATTTCATTTTCTTTTATTTCAGCGGCAATTCCCTTTTCGGTTAAAGTCCAAACGCCGCGTTTGGATGAATCAATATAACCACCTTTCGAGAGGTAAAACTTTGCCCAGTTGACCTTGTTCTCAAAACGTGGTGTCCCGCTTTGCGTTTGTTCCTCAAGCTGTTCATCCGACAGTTTTTGTTTTCGTGCGATAATTTCGCGCACTTCGGAGGGAGTACCTGAATTACCCAGTTCTTTCAATGCTTCGATCACGTGGGGAAAATATTTAGCAAATTGTGGGCCAGGCATTTGATGCTCCTTTTGCTTTCGAAGATTCTCTCTGTTAATGCCATCCGACCTTGGCATACAACTTTCTGCTTTCCGCTTACTGGCTACTTCCCCGCTTCCGCTTTCTCCGTATCCAACCTTAACGAAATCGCTTGCGACACACCGTCGTCGCTCATCGTGATGCCGTACACCGCGTCCGCGCTCTCCATCGTCGTCCGGTTGTGCGTGACGACGATGAACTGGGTCTCGGAGGCGAGCGTGCGGAGTGCGTCGCGGAACCGTCCCACGTTCGCTTCGTCGAGCGCGGCATCCACTTCGTCGAGCACGCAGAACGGCGTCGGCGACACTTTGAGAATCGCGAACAACAACGCCGTCGCCGTCAGTGCGCGTTCGCCACCGGAGAGCATCGCAAGGTGCGCGGCGCGTTTGCCCGGCGGTTTCGCAATCACGTCAATGCCGGTCTGCGCGATATTTTCCGGGTCAGTCAGTTCCAGACGCGCGGCGCCGCCGTTGAACAAGAGCGTGAAGAATTTGGTGAACTCGACGTTGACCGCTTTGAACGTCTCTTCAAATTTGCGGCGCATGATTTCATCCAGTTCCGCAATCGCCTTGTTCAAACTTTCAATCGCGTGCGCCGCGTCCGCGGCTTGCTCGGTGAGAAAGGCGTGCCGCGCTTTTAATTCGTCGTACTCTTGCGGCGCGTTCGGATTCACTGTGCCCATGTACTTGATTTGATTCCGCAACTTGCGAATTTCTTTTTCGAGACCTTCGGGCACATGAGTGACAACGGGCAACGTGACAGTTTCATCGCCGAGGCGTAACGCAAGTTGTTGCGGCAAATCGGTGTTGAGCGCGATGACGCTTTCGCGCGGCGCGTCGCCGTTCTCGTCGCCGACCTTGATTTCGGTGACGATGCGCCCCGAAGCCAGGTCGTCCTCGATTTCGGTTTCGAGCCGCGCCACGTCCACGCGCGCGCGTTCCATTTCGAGCACCGCGCGATTGTGCGCCTCCTCAAATTCGGCGAGCCGCGCCCGCAACAGCGTTTCCTGCTCTTCGAGTTCCGCCTGCGCTTTTTCCGTTTGGGCAAGCCCGGTGTCTGCCGGCGCGACGCGCGCATCAATCTCGGCGAGTTGGCGCGTCGAGTCCTCCACGCGCGCGTGGGCTTGATCGCGTTGCAGCGTGAGCGAATCCACTTCGCGTGTGCGCGTATCCGCGCGTTGCTTTTTGCTGTGGATTTGCGCGTCGAGTTGGCGCACCGATTCGCGCGCCGAATTTTCCGCCGCGCGCGCCCCCGCGACATCGCGTTCGGCAATCGCGAGCGCGGCGCGCCATTCCGCCAGGCGCGCGCGCGCCGCTTCGACCGCGCTGGCGGCTTGGGCGCGTTTGATTTCGAACGAGGTGAGCATGTCCGCTTGCGCGCTCAACGACGCGGCGGTGCGTAAACCTTCCTCGAACACACCCAGGTTATCGCGCAGCGTCGCGAGTTTGCGCGCCAGTTCGCGAATCTGCGGCTCGTTCTCTTCAAGCAATGTTTCCGCGTGCGCGGCGCGGTGTTCCAACTCGCGCAATTCCTTTTCGCCATTCGCCAATTGTTCAGCGAGCGCGTTGCGTTCCTGTTCTTTCGTATGCCGCGCGGCAGACGCGTACTCGATTTTAGCAACCTGGGTCTGACGCGATTCGTTCAGCGCGGCAAGTTCGCTCGTGGCTTCATCGCGTTGCTGGGTCAGCAAGCGCAAGCGTTCATCGAGCACGGCGAGTTCCCGTTGGCGCGTGCCGTGCGCGTTTTCGAGCGCGGCGCGTTGGCGGCGACCTTCGGCGAGTTGCGCGCGCAATTCCTGGCTCTGACGCCGCAGTTGCGCGAGGCGCGCAGTGTTCGCTTGTACTTCGCCGCGGCGCGCGTGCAAAATGTCGCGGGCGTTCTTTTCGCGCGTTGCCATCTCTTGAATGACGCCTTGGGCGCGCGACCACTGGAACGCGTACCACGTGCGTAGTCGGTCGTCGAGCGATTGCACGACGCCGTCGTAGTTACGCGCGCGTTCGGCTTGCCGCGCAAGCGACGGCAGCCGCGGCGCGATTTCGTTGACGATGTCGTTGACGCGCACGAGGTTCTGTTGCGTCTCGGCGAGTTTGTCGAGCGCGTTGTTGCGCTTGCTCTGATACAGTCCGATGCCGGCGGCTTCTTCGAACAACGCGCGGCGTTCTTCGGGACGCAACGACAGTGCCTGGTCAACGAGACCTTGCCCGATAACCGCGTACGTGTTGCGCGCGAGTCCCCAGCGCGAAAGCAATTCGAGGATATCGCGCAGGCGCACGCGCGTGCCGTTCAGAAAATATTCGTTCTGCCCATCGCGAAACGCGCGTCGAGCAATCGTCACTTCGGATGGATTCGACCGCATCAATTCGAGCACGGCATCGAGACGTCCCGGTTTGTTTTCGCCCGTCGCGGCGAGTTCTTCTTTCCACGGATCCGGATTCTCGAATGTGAGCGAGACCTCTGCCATGCCGAGGCGCGCGCGCGAAGCGCTGCCAGTGAAAATCAAATCTTCGGTTTTCTTGACGCGCAGTTCGCTGAACGATTGTTCGCCCATTACCCAGCGGACCGCGTCGGCAACGTTCGATTTGCCCGAACCGTTCGGACCGACAATCGCGGTCACGCCCAGGTCGAATTCGAAATCGGTGCGATTGGCAAAGGTTTTGAAACCGTGCAGGTCAAGGTGTTTTAGAAACATGTGTTTTGAGATTAGAAATTGCAAGTTGGAAATTGGATGTTGGAATTTGGAGCAGTATACAACAAGAGAGGCAACGAATCAAAAACAGGGAAACGAATTAAAAACGGAGAAACGGAGAAACGGATTGTTCATTTGTTTGTTTGGGTGAGGACCTCATCTACACCGCGCAAGCGGATATTCAAGATTCGTTGCGCGAGCGAAATATCGAGCGCGCAATCGCGCGGGCGCGGTATGGGATGCGACGCGGAGAGCGCCGGCGCGAATTTCGGTTCGACGCGATACGCGCGCGCGAGCGCGATGCCGAAATCGTACCGACTCAACTTTTGCGCGCCGGCGAGGTTTAGTTTTCCCAGAAACCGGGTTTCTTTCTGTGCGAGTTCGACGAGCGCGTCCGCGAGGTCGTCCACAAAAATCGGACAACGATACTCGTCGGTGAACAAGCGCGGCATGTCGCCGTTCAACACTTGACGTGTGCGCGGATCCATGGGATCGAATCCGTAGATCAACGATGTGCGGACGATGATTGCGTCCGGAAATTCGGCGCGCACGATTTGTTCGGCTTGCGCTTTGGAGATCGCGTATGGAATGAGTGGCTGCGGTTCGGCGGATTCGTTGTACGGCGCTTGCTCGCCGTCGAAAATCACATCGGACGACAGGTGAATCAAGCGCGCGCCGATTTTATGCGTCGCGCGCGCGAGGTGGCGTGCCCCTTCGGTGTTCACCGCGAACATCGCGTCGCCGGTCATCCGCGCGGCAGTGTGAATCACCACATCGGGATGCGTTTCGGCGATGACGCGATTCACCGCATCCGCGTCGCGCACATCCAAATAAAACGCGGCGACGTTGCCTTGCTCGATCGGGTGCGAGACGTACGTCGCCGCGAGATGCCATTCTTTTGGTGCGCGTCGCAAGATGCTTGCGCCTAGATAACCACTGCCGCCAGTTACAAAAAGGTTCATGGTTTGTTAGTGCGATAGTGCGATAGTGGGGTTAGTGCGATAGTTTTAGGTCTCAAGCTCGACCATCGGACTAACGCACAATTGAACTATCGCACCATTGAACGATCCAACTATTCCACTTCGCCCTTCAGCGCAATCAATGCCGCGTGATCGGTGCGCGAAATTTCTTCCTGCAACGTTTCGAGCGCGACGCGCGCGGCTTCTTGTTCCGCGATTTGTTTGCTGCGTCCGCCGCCGCGTCCGTACTCGCGCTCCTTGATGATGACCGCGATGGTGAACTCTTTCGCGTGGTCGGGTCCGCGCGTTTCGACGAGACGATACAGGGGCGTCACTTGGAGTTTGCCCTGACTCAACTCTTGCAACATGCTTTTCGCGTCGCGGTCGAGCCGTTGATCGTGCGTGCGTTCGGCTTCGATGGGCAGAAAGCGCATCGCGAACGCGCGCGCCGCGTCCAAGCCCTGGTCGAGGTACAACGCGCCGATCAGCGCCTCGAATGCGCCGGCAAGCAGCGGCGCGCGCTCGCGTCCATGCGCCGCGTCTTCGCCGCGCGACATCAACAGATGCGGCGGCAGGTTCGCTTCGACCGCGTAACGCGCGAGCGTATCGCCTTTGACGAGCGCGGCGCGCAACGACGTCAACTCGCCTTCGCTCATTTCCGGAAAACGTTGGTACAAGAATTCGGCGGCGACGAAATCCAAGATCGCATCGCCGAGAAATTCGAGTCGCTCGTTGTCGAGGTACGGCAAGTCCGGATTCTCGTTGAGGTACGACCGATGCGTGAGGGCGCGCGTCAGGAGCGACTTGTCGCGAAACGCGATGTTGAGGATTGATTCAAGGTCAGTCGGGTTCATGTTTCGCAGGTAAACAGGTAAACAGGTAAACAGGTCTTGTCTACTTGTTTACCTGTTTCCATTTCTACTTATCCTTCGTATTTCTTGAAAAGCACAACCGCGTTGTGTCCGCCAAAGCCGAACGAGTTCGACATCACGACGTTCACGTTCGCTTGGCGCGCCTGGTTGGGCACATAGTCGAGATCGCATTTCGGATCCGGGAATTCATAATTGATCGTCGGATGAATCCAGCCGGTCTCGATGGTCTTGACGACCGCAATCGCTTCGACCGCGCCCGCCGCGCCGAGCAAGTGACCCAGCATAGATTTCGACGAACTGACCGGGATTTTGTACGCGCGTTCGCCGAACACGGTTTTGATCGCGGCAGTTTCCGCCGCGTCATTGAGCTGGGTCGAAGTGCCGTGCGCGTTGATGTAATCCACTTGGTCCGGTTCCAAGCCGGCTTTTTTCAAGGCGCGCCGGATCGCGCGCACCGCGCCGCTGCCATCCGCCGCTGGCGCGCTGATATGGAACGCGTCGTCGGTCGTCCCATAGCCGACCATCTCGGCGAGAATTTTCGCGCCGCGCTTTTTGGCGAACGCGAGTTCTTCCAGGATCATCACGCCGCCGCCGGAGCCGAACACAAAGCCATCGCGTTGCGCGTCGAACGGACGCGAAGCGCGAGTGGGATCGTCGTTGCGCGTGGACATGGCGCCGGTGCGATGAAACGCCGCCAAGCCAAAGCGCGTCAATTCCGATTCGACGCCGCCGGTGATCATCGCGTCCGCATCGCCGCGGCGAATGATTTCGAATGCCTCGCCCACCGCGTTGCCGCCGGTCGCGCACGCGGACGCGACCGAGAAATTCGGACCGCGCGCGCCAAAGGCAATCGCGACCTGACCGCCCGCCATGTTCGGAATCATGTACGGTCCGGTGAATGGGCTGACGCGCATCGGACCTTTTTCGACGAGCGTCGTGACGCCTTGCTCGATGATGGCGATGCCCCCGATGCCCGAACCAATCAACACGCCGATGTCGTGCGTGTTCGATTCGTCAATTGTCAGCCGGGCTTGCTTGATCGCTTGCGCGGTCCCGGCGACGGCAAACAAGAGAAAGGGATCCATCCGCCGCGCTTCTTTGCGATCAATGTACTCTGCGTACTCTTCGATGTTGAAACCAACAATCTCTGCCGCAATTTGCACGGCAAACCCGGTCGGATCGAAATTTTGGATGCGGCGAATCACCGAATTGCCGGCAAGTAAATTCGACCACATCGTTTCGACCGAATTGCCGAGCGGGGTCACGACCCCCATTCCAGTTACGACTACGCGCCGAGCGTTGTCCGACATTGGACGACTCCTTGTGAAGAGATGAGAGATGAAAAAAGAAAGCGAAAAAAACACTACATGCAATCCTGTCATTTCGACGAGCGAAGCGAGGAGAAATCTTTCTCGCGAGCCGAGATTTCTCGCTTCGCTCGAAATGACAGTGCATCGCATTAGAAAATCAGTCTACCACAATTCTTCGGTTATCGTTGGGTTCGTGCGCGATGCTTTCGCCGACGACCCAGTGCGCGACGCGCCGCGCGTCGAGCGAGCGAATCAACGTGTCGAGTTGAGTTGGCGACACCGCGATCAATAGTCCGCCGGACGTTTGCGGGTCGAAGAAAATTTCCGTCAAATCCTCTGCGAATTCGCGCGCGAAATGCACCTTGTCGTCGAGATACAAACGATTGCGTCCCGCGCCGCCGGGAATTTGTTTTTGCCGCGCGTACTCAAGTGCGCCGTCGAGCACCGGCAACGTGTCTGCGTGAAAACGCAGCGCGACGGACGATGCATCCGCGATTTCATACGCGTGTCCAAGCAAGCCATAGCCAGTGATGTCGGTCGCGCACTCCGCGCCCGCGTCGCGCATCGCTTGCGCCGCGCCGCGATTCAACTGCGTCATCCACGCAATCGCGTTTTGTAAATGCGCGTCGGACGCGACGCCGTTTTTGCCGGCGGTCGTGATCAAACCACTGCCGAGTGGTTTGGTCAGGACGAGCATATCGCCGACGCGCGCGCCGCCTTTACGCGTGATGTGATTGGGATGCACCGTGCCGGTGACGGATAGACCGAATTTTGGTTCGTCGTCGGTGATCGTGTGACCGCCGGCGATCACTGCGCCGGCTTCCGCGACCTTGTCCGCCGCGCCGCGCAAAATCTCGCTGAACAACTCAAGCGGCAATTCTTCGCGCCACGCCGCGATGTTGAGCGCGAGCAAGACCTCGCCGCCCATCGCGTACACGTCGCTCATCGCGTTCGCCGCGGCAATCGCACCGAACGCGTACGCATCGTCCACGACCGGCGGAAAGAAATCCATCGTTTGAATAATCGCGGTCGTGTCGTTGATGCGGTACACGGCGGCATCGTCCGGCTGACCCAGCCCGACGAGGAGATTCGGAAAATCTGCCGGTTTGAAAATAGTACTGAGTGGACGCACAACTTGCGCCAGTTCGGACGCGCCGAGTTTGGACGCTCAGCCCGCGCACATAGCGTAGGATGTGAGACGAATTTTTTTTGCTTCGGTCATTCTAATCGAATCTCGCCGGACTTGCCCCCGCGTTTTAACACCAAGCGCACGTCTTCGATTCGCATCGCGCGGTCAACGGCTTTTGCCATGTCGTAAATCGTCAGCGCGGCGGTCGTCACTGCGACGAGCGCCTCCATCTCGACGCCGGTCTTGCCGACGTTCTTCGCCGTGCCGATGATGCCGACGCGCGCGCGTTCGTTCGCGTTGCCTTCGGCGAGAATTTCGAAATCAACCGCGACATCGGTGAGGAGCAAGGGATGGCACATCGGGATGAGTTCGTGCGTGCGTTTCGCCGCGAGAATGCCCGCGACGCGCGCGACGGAAAATACTTCGCCCTTTTCGATTTTGCCGGCGCGAATCAACGCGAGCGTTTCGGCGCGCATCGTGATTTCACCTTTGGCAATCGCGGTGCGTTCCGTATCCGTCTTCGCGCTCACGTCCACCATTTGCGCGCGACCTTGTTCGTCGAGATGAGAGAGCGTCATTCTTTGCAGACTCCAGTGCGCGCCATTATACCCGACTCGTCGAATGTTTTCAAATACGCGCAAGTTTTCAAACCCCCACCCCAACCCTCCCCCGTTCGGCAAAGTGCGCCGAACAGGGGAGGAAGTTTTGTCCCCTCCCCTGTTTGCCCGGTTTTGGCAAACGGGGGAGGGTTAGGGTGAGGGTTTCGCGTGATGCGCTTGCAAACTTTTGACTTGCCAGTCTTTAGTATGCACCGCGCGAATCGCGCCGATGGCGGCGGCGGTTGCCGAGAGCGTTGTGAGCAATGGAATTTTATAGCGCACCGCCGCGCGGCGAATTTCTTCGCCGTCGCTGTGCGCTTGCCGACCGAGCGGTGTGTTCACGACGAGTTGAATTTCGCCGCGCGCCATCGCCTCGACGATGTGCGGCGAACCTTGCGACACTTTGTTGATCTCATCCACGCGCAAACCGACTTGCTGCAACCACTGCGCGGTACCTTGCGTACTCAATAAACGAAAACCCAGCCGTTCGAAATCGCGCGCGAGTTTCACGATCGCGCCCTTGTCGAAATTGTTGACGCTGATGAACACGGTACCGTCCGCCGGCAAACGCGCGCCTGCCGCCGATTCCGCTTTCGCAAACGCGTGACCGAAACTCGACGCGTGTCCCATCACTTCGCCGGTGCTCCGCATTTCGGGACCGAGCCGAATCGGTGCGCCTTCGAGTTTGTCGAACGGCAAGACGACTTCTTTGACGAAGAATCCATCCACGCGCGGCTCGTCGTGAAAGCCGATCTCGGCGAGTGTTTTGCCGGACGCGATTTGCGCGGCGATGCGCGCGAGCGGCACGCCCGCCGCTTTGCTGACGAACGGCACGGTGCGGCTTGAACGCGGATTCACTTCGAGGACGTACGCGATGTCGTCCTTGATCGCAAATTGCGCGTTCATCAAGCCGCGCACGCCGAGCGCGCGCGCGATGCGCGTGACGTAATCGCGCGTGATGTCGAGATGATACTGGGAAATTTTGAACGGCGGCAGAACACACGCGCTGTCGCCGGAATGCACGCCGGCTTCTTCGATGTGTTGCATGATGCCGCCGATGACGACCTGGGTTCCATCGCACACCGCGTCCACGTCCAACTCGAACGCGTCTTCGATGTAGCGATCAATCAGGATCGGATGATCGGGCGCGGCGGCGATTGCTTCGGCAATGCGCTCCGCGTGCGTGAGTTCCGATTCGTCGTACACGATTGCCATCGCGCGACCACCCAGGACGTACGACGGGCGCACGAGGAGTGGATAGCCGATGCGCGCGGCAACCGCGCGCGCTTGAGCAAGCGAATGCGCGATGCCGTTTTCCGGTTGCGGAATATCCAGCTCGCGCAACAACGCGCCAAACCGTTCGCGGTCTTCCGCGCGATCAATCGCGTCCGGCGACGTGCCCCATATCGGCACGCCGGCGCGCGCGAGTTTTTGCGCGAGACCGAGCGGCGTCTGTCCGCCGAATTGCACGAGCACGCCGTCCGGTTTTTCGACGCGAATTACTTGCATCACATGCTCGAACGTGAGCGGCTCAAAGTACAAGCGGTCGGCGGTGTCGTAATCGGTGCTAACCGTTTCGGGATTGCAGTTGAGCATGATCGTTTCGATATTCATCTCGCGCAGCGCAAGGCACGCGTGCACGCAACAATAATCGAACTCGATGCCCTGCCCGATGCGATTCGGTCCGCCGCCCAGGATCAACACTTTGCGGCGCGTCGTCGGCGCGGCTTCGTCTTGCGTGCCGCAGTACGTGCTGTACAGGTACGGCGTGAACGCTTCGAATTCCGCCGCGCACGTGTCCACGCGCTGATAGACCGGATGTATGTCCCAGGATTCGCGTTTCGCGTACACGTCGTTCTCGCTCGCGTTGAGCAAATCGGCAAGCGCGCGGTCGCTGAATCCTTCGCGTTTCGCGCGGCGCAACAAATCGGCCGGTAATGATTCGATGGAGTACTCGCACAGCGCGTTTTCGGTTTCGATGAGCGCGGCGAGTTGCGCGACGAACCAGGGATCAAAGCCGGTGGTAGACGCGATGGCTTCGATGGTCGCGTTATTTCGCAATGCATTCGCAATAGCAAAGACGCGATCGGGCAAGGGAGCAAGGGAGCGGGAGAGTGAGGGAGAATGGTCGCTTGCTCCCTTACTCAATCCGTAAACGCCAATCTCCAAACTGCACAATGCTTTTTGAAACGCCTCGCGGAAGGTTGCGCCGAGCGCCATCACCTCGCCGACCGATTTCATTTGCGGACCGAGCGTCGTATCCGACCCTGGGAATTTTTCGAATGCCCAGCGCGGAATTTTCACGACGACGTAATCGAGCGACGGCTCGAAACTCGCGGGCGTGACGCGCGTAATGTCGTTGCGAATTTCGTCGAGCGTGTAACCGACCGCGAGCAATGCCGCGATTTTCGCGATTGGAAACCCGGTCGCCTTTGATGCGAGCGCGGACGAGCGACTGACGCGCGGATTCATTTCGATGACGACAACGCGACCCGTCTGCGGATGAATCGCAAATTGCACGTTACTGCCGCCGGTCTCGACGCCGACCGCGCGCATCACGAGCCGCGCCATGTCGCGCAAACGTTGATACTCCCGGTCGGTTAGTGTCTGCGCCGGCGCAACGGTGATGCTGTCGCCCGTGTGCACGCCCATCGGGTCGAGATTCTCAATCGAACAGACGACGACGAAATTGTCCGCGCGGTCGCGCATCACTTCGAGTTCGAATTCTTTCCAACCCAGGACGGATTCTTCGATCAAAACCTGGGTCACCGGACTCGCGCGCAGACCGCGAGCGGCGACCTCGCGCAGATCGTTCGCATCGCGCGCGATGCCCGCACCCGATCCGCCGAGAGTGAACGAGGGACGCACCAAAACCGGGTAGCCGATTTTGTCGGCGAGCGCGAGCGCACCGTCCACCGAAATAACCACGTCGCTCGACGGCACATCCAGCCCAACCGCGCGCATCGCGGCTTTGAATTTCTGACGATCTTCGGCGAGGTCAATCGTCTCGCGCGACGCGCCGAGCAGTCGCACACCGTAGCGTTCCAAAATTCCTTGCTCCGCCAACGCGACCGCGAGATTCAACGCGGTCTGCCCGCCGACGGTCGGCAGGATCGCGTCCGGTTTTTCGAGCGCGATAATTTTTTCGATCACTTCCGGGACGAGCGGCTCGACGTAGGTCGCGTCGGCAAATTCCGGATCGGTCATGATCGTCGCGGGATTCGAGTTGACGAGGATGATGCGATAGCCCTCGCGGCGCAACACGCGACATGCCTGCGTCCCGGAGTAATCGAACTCGCACGCTTGCCCAATGACGATGGGACCCGCGCCAAGAATGAGAATGGAATGGATGTCAGTGTGTTTTGGCATAGTCAACAGTCCAGAGTAGACCGTCCACAGTAGACAGTAAAAAATTACTGACGACTGGCGACTGACGACTGGCGACTTTCCTCCATAGATTCAATAAATTCATCAAACAAGTTCATCGCATCGTGCGGTCCGGGCGCGGCTTCGGGATGAAACTGAACGCTGAACGCGCGTTGCTGGCGCGAGCGCAAACCTTCGACGCATTGATCGTTGAGATTGATGTGCGTCACCTCGACATCGCCGGGCAAACTATCGGCACGCACCGCAAAGCCGTGATTGTGCGATGTGATTTCGACCTGCCCCGTGAGCAAATTCTTGACCGGCTGATTGCCGCCGCGATGACCGAACTTGAGTTTGTACGTATCGCCGCCGAGCGCGAGACCCAGGATTTGATGTCCCAGGCAGATGCCCATGATTGGCACGCGACCCAGCAAATCGCGCGTCGTTTCAATCGCATACGTGACGGCGGCAGGATCGCCCGGACCGTTCGCGAGCAAAACGCCGTCCGGTTTTAACTCCAATGTTTCGCGCGCCGAGAAATTCGCCGGGACGACGGTCACGCGACAGCCGCGCGTGGTGAGCGAGCGCAACGTGTTGCGTTTGATGCCGTAATCGAAAACGACGACGTGGAGGTTGGAGGTTGGACGCTCCGCGTGGAAGTTGGAAAGTGGATACCATAGCGCGTGCGTGGATTGATCCCAAAGGTATGTTTCGGCGCACGTCACGTAGCGAACCAGGTCGGCGCCGTTCATCGAGGGCGAGGTGCGCGCCATTTCGATCAAGCGCGCGGGATCGGTGTTGACGCTCGATAGCGCGCCGCGCATCGCACCCTGGGATCGCAGATGGCGCACGAGCGCGCGCGTGTCAATCTCGGAAATGCTCACGACCGCGCGCACACACAAGTATTCGTCGAGCGACGCGTTGGCGCGCCAATTGCTCACGCGCAAACTCGCTTCCCGAATCGCAAACCCAGCAAGCCAGGTGCGCGCCGATTCGTCGTCATCGTCGTTGACGCCGGTGTTGCCGATGTGCGACGCGGTCATCACGACGATTTGTTGATAATACGACGGGTCGGTGAGAACTTCTTGGTAACCGGTGAGCGAAGTGTTGAAGACGACTTCGCCGGTCCGCTCGCCGCGCGCGCCGAAGGCAATGCCGCGCCACAGCGTTCCATCTTCAAGCGCCAAGAGCGCCGGTGTCTGCATAAGCGATTTCTCCGTTCGACGAATTGCGGCGATAGTAGTCTACATTCGCGGCAACGTCAAGTTTCGCCAAATAAAAACGAGCGAGTGCGCCAACTCGCTCGTCCTTTGAACCAGGTGGGCGAAACAGGACTCGGACCCGTGACATCTTGCGTGTAAAGCAAGCGCTCTACCAACTGAGCTATTCGCCCAAGTGTTGGAAGTTAGAGATTGGAGTGTAGAGCTTACGTTCGCCACGTTCTAATTTCCAATTTCCAATTTCCAACATCCAACTTCCACGCCATTATAGATTATTCAACGTGTTTGTCAAACATCGCTTGCCGCGTATAATTCAACCGATGGAAAATGAAATTCTGTGGACGAGCGGTTTTATCAACGAACGTTTGCCCGCGCCGATTTCGCCGTTGGGTTGGTCGCACATCGGACCCTTCGTCGAAGAACTGGCGTTGCGCGAGCCGTTGCGATGGCTGGGTTATCCGCACGCCGAAACGATTCCGCTGACGCGTTTGTGGCGTGGGCATCCGTACGCGAATGTGCGCGCCTTTCAGATTTTCTACAAATGCTTTCCCGATTTTCTTCTGCCCGAAGACGCGTACCGTTATTTTCCGGACGGTGATGTGAGCGCGCGCAAAACCGCGCCCTATCCCTCGTCGATTTATTCTCCGCGATTT
Source organism: Chloroflexota bacterium (assembly GCA_016219275.1). Lineage (NCBI taxonomy): Bacteria > Bacillati > Chloroflexota > Chloroflexota bacterium. The sequence goes on along the minus strand of JACRBM010000052.1, from coordinate 94,273 downwards.
CTGGTCTCGATTGTGCGCGCGTTCGCACGCGATTGGCAAAACTTTTCGACGTTGCACAATTATCGCGTCTGGGCGCGGTATACGCGCGAGCACGATGCGCGCGTCGCCGATTTGCGCGCGCGTCTGCCGGCGTTGCGTGATGCCGACCCGCACGCGATTTTCGACGCGCTACGTGATACCGAACGCGCGCATCGCGGGGTGCTCCGCATCCATCGCTGGAGTTTGACGCACGCCGATTTGACGTTCGGTTTGCTCAAGCGAATTGCCGGTGAGGACGCGGAGTATGCCGCGCGCGCGCTTGCCGACGTGCCGAACAAGACGCTCGAAGTAGACGCCGACTTGCGTCAATTATCGCGCGCCCAATTTCTCGCCAAGCACGGGCATCGCTCGTTCTCGCTCGACATCGCCGCGCCGACATTCGCGGAAGACCCGGCGCAGGTGGAGCGGCTGATGACGACCGCCGACGACCGACTACCGACCACTGACACTCAAGATAAATCGCGGTCAGCCATCGGTGGTCTGCGGTCGTTCGGCGTGAAGGCGATTCTCCCACTCGCGCGTCGGTACGTCGCGCTCCGCGAAGACCAACGTTACTACTGGCAAAAGTCGCTTGCGGCGGCGCGGCAGTTGTACCTGTTGCTGGCGGATCGTCTCGTCGCGCATGGAGTGATCGCCGAACGCGGCACGATTTTTTTCGCGACGCACGACGAACTCCTCAAGTATTTTGACGATGAGTTACCCAAGACAGATTTAGCGCGCATGATCGCAATGCGTCAAGCCGAATGGCGCGCATATCAACGCGAATTCGAGGAATCGCCAACCGCATCGTATCCCGCGTTTCTGCGCGGCGATGTACCGTTAGAACGCGTAGGGGCAACCCTTGTGGTTGCCCAGCCGCATCAATGGCGCGGGCGCGCGATTAGTCCGGGCATTGCGCGTGGTGTCGCGCGTGTGGTGCGATCCGCGAACGAATTGGCGCGCGTGCAACGCGGCGAGATTCTCGTTGCGCCGGCAACCGACCCAGGTTGGACGCCGGTGTTTGCGCGTATCGCCGGACTCGTCGTCGAACGCGGCGGCGTGTTGTCGCACAGCGCAGTCGTCGCGCGCGAGTATCGCGTGCCGGGCGTCGCGGGGATTCCGGGAATCGTGGACGAAATTCGCGAGGGGGAAACGATTCAAGTGGATGGAAGCAGTGGGGCAGTTAAAGTAGTTCAATAGTTCGATCGTGCGATAGTTGCGCTCGATGCCAACTATCGCATTATCGAACTATCGAACTATTGCTCTAATCCAACTTGACTGGCTTGCTCAAGAATGCCGCCAGCAACTTGATGGCATTTTGCACGTCCTCGTAATCCACCATTTCGGACGGCGTGTGAACGTAACGCGTCGGAACCGAGATGACGCCTGCCGGCACACCCTCGCGCGAAATCTGCATCGCCATCGCGTCGGTCGAGCCGCCGACCAGCACTTCGAGTTGGTACGGGATTTTATTTTCGCGCGCAGTCTCGATGAGCGCGTTCTTGACGCCGACGTGCGCGAGCATGCCCGAATCTTTCACCTTGATCGCTGGACCCTTGCCGAGCGCGATTGCCATCGTGTTCGATTCCGGCGTGTCGCCGGTGTCGGTCACGTCGAGCGCGATCGCAATGTCCGGTTGGACGCCGAACGCCGAGGTCATCGCGCCGCGCACGCCGACTTCTTCCTGCACGGTGAACACCGCGTACACTTCGTGCGGCGATTTTTTCAACTGGCGCAAAGTTTCGATGAGCACGGCGCATCCGACGCGGTCGTCCATCGTTTTCGCGACCAGCCGATTGCCGAGATCGGCGAACTCGCGCCAAAATCCGGCGGCATCGCCCACACCGACCGGCGCGCTTTTCGCATCGCTCACGCCGACGTCAATGAACAACTTGTCCATTTTCACTTCGGTGCGCGAGCCGTCTTTTTTCTCTTGCGCGAATACGCCGACGACGCCGTTCTCAAATCGGCACCGATGACCGACGAGCGTGTTTGGGAACACGCCGCCGATGGACGCAAAGCGCAAGAATCCTTTTTCGTCCACGTGCGTTACCATCACGCCGATTTCGTCCATGTGCGCGGCGAGCATCACTTTTTTGCGCGGACCCGCACCAGCGCCTTTTTTGTGCGCGATCAAATTACCGAGTGCGTCCACGCGCATCTCGTCCACAAGCCCTTTGATTTCTTCGCGAATCAAATCGCGCATGGCATGTTCGTGCCCTGATGGTCCCCAGGTTTCGGTCAATCGCTTGACGAGCGATTTGAGCGGCGGCAGCGATTTCGCCTCGTTGCCATTATCGAAATTCGGAAAGTGGTTGGTTTTGATTGCAGTTACCATGTGACACCCTTCGTCTAGATTTTTACAAGACGCGGCAGCGCTTTAGTCATCAGCGCAATCGTGTGATCGAAATCGCGCAGACTGAGTAGACTGACCGGCGAGTGAATGTATCGTGTCGGCACGGCGACGGCGACGGAAGGTACGCCTTCTTTCGCAAGGTGAATGCGCCCCGCGTCGGTGCCGCCGACCATCGGTTGTTTGAATTGAAATGGAATCCGATTTTCTTGCGCGGTCGCGACCAGGAGATTGACCAAGCGCCGATCCGACATCGCCGAGTTGTCCGCAATCGTGATCGCGGGACCCGCGCCGATGCGCGTCGTTGGCGACACATCTTTCTTTTTCGGCGAATCGTCGCACACGGTGCTTTCGAGCGCGAACGCAAAATCCGGTTCGATGGCGTACGCGGCGACCCGCGCGCCGCGCGCGCCGACTTCTTCCTGCACGGTGAACACGCCGTACACGTCGAACGGATAATCGCGTTTCAGGATTTCGACGAGCGCCGCGCATCCCGTGCGGTCGTCGAGTGATTTACCTTTGACGAGTCCATCGCCCAGCTTGCCAAACTCGGTCGCGAAGGTCGCGTAATCGCCCAGCTTGACCGCGCCCAGAGCTTCCTCGCGCGATTTTGCGCCGATGTCAATCGTCAGCGAGTCCGTATCTATCACTTGCTCGCGTTCTTTCGCTTTGAGCAGGTGAATCGGTTTGACGCCGATGACGCCGGGAATTTTGTCTTTGCCGATCAACACGACCTTGCTCAACAACACGCGGTCGTCAATGCCGCCGACTTTGCGAAAACGCAAGTGACCGTTCGCGTCGTGATGGACGATGAGCAAGCCGACTTCGTCCATGTGCGCGGCGAGCATCACTTTGAGATTGGCGCGGCGCGCGCCTTTGGCTTTTTTCAGCGTGATGAGATTGCCCAACGTGTCAGTGCGATATTCGCTGACAAGCCCCTTGACCGCTTCGATAAGCAACTCGCGCACTTCGGATTCGTCGCCCGATACGCCGCGCGCGTTGGCAAGTTTTTCGAGTAGCATTGGATTCCTCAGAAGAGTGATCGAGGACGAAGGACGAAAGACAACAGACGAACGTTGCTACTTTCGTTTTTTGTCTTTCGTCCTTCGTCGTGGTGCAACGCGTTTCACCGCCGGTTTTTCGGCGATGTGATTCGTCTCGCCGCGCAACTTGCGCAAGAATGCGTCGTCGAGCGACGCGCAAAAGAATGCGACCAGGCGCGCGACCTGATCCAGGTCGGTGAGACTCAGCGTTTCGACGGACGTGTGCATGTAACGCAATGGAATGTCAATCAAGCCGGTCGGGATGCCTTCGCGGACGACTTGCATCGCCCACGCGTTCGTCCCGGTCGCGCCCGGGTACGCGGTTATTTTGTAGCCGATGTTGTTTGCTTTCGCGGTCTCGGTGAGTTGCTGGTGGACCAACGGATGGACGTTCGGACCGAGCGCGATGCCCATGCCTTCGCCGAGCGGCACCGCGTTGACTTCGGTTGCGCCGGGTTGATCGGCGTGCCCCACGTCAATCGCGAGCGCGACATCAGGATTGATCTTGTACGTCGTCGTCAGCGCGCCAAGATAGCCCGCGCCGGTTTCTTCCTGCACGTTCGCAATCGCGTACACGTCCCAGGTGTGTTTGATCGCCGCGAGATTTTTCAACGCTTGCGCGACGACGGCGACCGCGGCGCGGTCGTCGAACGCTTTGCCGGCGATGAGGTTATTTTTCAGCGCCACGATCTTGCGCGCAATCGTGATCGTATCGCCGACCGCGACCAATTCGCGCACGCGGTCTTCGGGCAAGCCCACATCCACGAACAATTCGGACATCGGGATGACCTTGTCGCGTTCTTCGGCGGTGAGGACGTGCGGCGGACGCGAGCCGATGATGCCGGGCAAATCCGCTTTGCCATGCACGACGACTTGTTGCGCGAGGAGTACGCGCACGTCGAATCCGCCGACTTGGGTAAAGCGCAGCAAGCCGTGATCCATGTCCGTCACCATCAAACCGATTTCGTCCATGTGCCCTTCGATGAGGACTTTGGACGCAGGTGTTTTGTCTTTCGCATCGCGCGTGCCGCGCTGGAGAGCGATCACGCTCCCCATCGGCGTCACGGTGATTTCATCGGCGTACGGGCGAAACTCGGCGATCACGCGGTCGCGGATCGTATGCTCATAGCCCGAGACGCCGGTCGCTTCGGAAAGTTGTTGCAAAAAATCTTGAATTGCCACGCGAAAACTGTCTCCTTGGATTGGCGCAGTGAACGAACGGGCGCATTATAACATTTGACGAATGCTTGTCAATTCGATTTTTACGGGGTCCGTTTGCGCGATTTGCCGAATGATGGTAAACTCGTAAATTGCTACTATTGTGGCTATTTGCCGGACAAGGAACCCATTACGATGAATTTGCTTGATGTGGTACGTCGCCAGCCGACGCCAATGCCGTGGGTGGAAGGCGAAAAAATACCGTGGCACGAACCCGCGTTTAGCGCGCGCATGTTGAACGAGCATCTTTCGCAACAGCACGACGCAGCAAGTCGCCGAACGCCGGTGATCGAGCAACACGTCGCGTGGATTCATCACGACCTCCTGGAGAATCAGCCGACACGCATTCTCGATTTGGGCTGCGGACCGGGCTTGTACGCGAGTCGTTTGGCGCGGCGCGGACACGAATGTGTCGGAATTGATTTTTCGCCCGCGTCCATCGCGTACGCGCGCGAGCAAGCGGCGGCGGAGCGATTGGCGTGTCGTTACATCGAAGCAGATTTGCGCGCGTTGGATTTCGGCGCGAGGTACGGTCTGGTGATGTTCGTCTTTGGCGAGTTGAACGCCTTTCGCCCGGACGACGCGCGACGAATTCTTCGCAAGGCGCGCAACGCGATGGCGGAGGATGGTCGGCTCTTGCTCGAAGTCTCCACGTTCGAGGGCGTTCGCAACATCGGCTCGCGACTGTCGGGCTGGTACTCGTCCGAGCGCGGCTTGTTCTCGGATCGTCCGCACCTTGGGCTGTTTGAAAGTTTCTGGGACGACGCGCAAGCCGTCGCAACCAAGCGATATTTTATCGTGGACGCCGAGAGCGGCGCGGTGACGCGCTGTACCGCGAGCACACAAGCGTACACAGAAGAACAATATCGCGCGTTGCTGACCGAAGCCGGTTTTTCGAACGTTGAATTTTATCCGCGCTTTGGCGATGTGGAGATCGCGCAAAAAGAATTCCTGGTTATTGTCGCGCGCACGCGTGAGGCGAATAGCGAATAGCGATTAGCGAATTGTAAATCGAAAATCAGAAATCAAAAATCCCCGATGCCTTCTTTACGCTGGTTACTTCGTCACGGCGCGGCAGATGCGCCGACGCAAATCAAGCTCATCGCCGGGCTGGGCAATCCCGGCGCGCGCTACGCGCGCAGTCGTCACAATGTCGGCTTTATGATTGTCGAGCGATTCGCGCGCGCGCATGACTTGTCGTTCGCGCGTAAACGCTTCAACGCGGAAATCGCGGAAGGGTCGGTCGGCGGTGGGCGCGTGATGCTGGCGAAACCGCAAACGTTTATGAACTTGGCCGGCGACGCGATCGGCAAATTGTTCGCGTTCTACAAAATCGCGTCGCACGATTTGCTCGTCATCTACGACGATCTCGATCTGCCGCTCGGCAAAATGCGGATGCGACCAAAAGGCGGCGCGGGCGGACATCACGGGATGGAATCCATCATCGCGCGCATCGGCACGTCCGATTTTCCGCGCTTGCGCGTCGGCATCGGTCGTCCCGACCCGAACGCGGATGTGGATCACGTCCTCGGCGATTTCGAGGGCGACGAACGCGCGCTGATGGACGAAACATTCGCGCGCGCCGCGGATGCGATTGACGCATGGCTGCGCGAAGGGCTGAACGCGGCGATGAACAAGTTCAATTGAAATTCTAAATTCGGAATTCGAACGCGTCTGAATTTTGAATTACGAATTACGAATTACGAATTATGAATCTATCTGCTCTTCTTTCTCCGATCGAATCACTCACCGCATTCACGCGACTCACGGATGCGTTGCGCGACCAGAACACGGTCAGCGCGGACGTGATCGAATCCGCGCGCGCGCCGATGCTCGCGGCATTGTCGCGCACGTTGCGCGTGCCCATCGTCGTGCTGACCGCGCGCGCGGATCGCGCCAAGCAACTCGCGGATGAACTCGGCGTGTGGTTGACGAGCGACAACGCGTTTCTCTTTTCCGAACCCGAGCCGTTGTTCTACGAGCGGATGCCCTGGGGCGCGGAAACGATTACCGCGCGACTAGGCGCGTTGTCCGCGCTCGCGAACGCGCAAGCGTCCGCGCCGATCATCGTCACTTCGACGCGCGCGGTTTTGCAACGCACGATCCCGCCCGGCGATTTTCGCGCGGGCGCACGCGTGTTGCATCGCGATGAAAGCGTGAATCTCACCGAGTTGATGACCGCGCTCGTCACGCTCGGTTACGAGTACGCCGCCGTCGTCGAAATGCCGGGCGCGTTCAGCCGGCGCGGCGGCATCCTCGATGTGTGGACGCCGATGTGCGGACATCCGATTCGCATGGAGTTGATCGGCGACGAAATCGAATCGCTGCGCGCGTTCGACCCAGCGACGCAACGTTCGGCGCAAGCCGTAGACGCGATCACGCTCGTCCCGGCAAGCGAAGCATTGCCCGCGCGCGGACGCGATCTCATCGCGCAGTTGAGCGCCTGGGATTTGGACGCGTGCCATCCAATTGCCGCGTCCGCGTTTCGCCAGGATTTCGCCGCGCTCGAAGATGGTCGGCGTTTCAACGGCATCGAATTTTATTTGCCGTACCTCTATTCGCAACCCGCGTCGTTGGTGGATCATTTGCCGAACACGGGATTGCTCGTCGTCGAAGATTGGAACGAAGTGGAAGCCGCCGCGGGGGCGCTCGAATTTCAATCGGAAGAAGTGCGCGCCGATCTACAAGCGCGCCGCGAATTGCCGTCTGGTGTCAGTGCGCCGTACTGGACGTGGCACGCGTTGCGCGAACATTTGCTCGCGCGCAAACGCTTGCTGTTCGATTACGCGTCGCCCGGCGATTCGCTTCAACTGCCGTTCACGCCTGGTCCGCGCTACGGCGGGCAACTCAAAAAAGTTCTCGAAGAATTGTTGAACGCGCAACGCGAAGGCGCGCGGACGATTGTCGTCACGCGCCAAGCCGACCGGCTCTCCAATCTTTTACGCGAACGCGATATTTTCATCAAGCCGACCGACACCTTGGCGCACGTACCCGACCCAGGAAATATCGCGCTCGTGCACGGCGCGTTGGCAGAGGGATGGAAATTGGAGGTTGGAGACTCTCGAACTTTCAACCTCCAACCTCCAACCTCCAACCTCCAATTGCTGACTGATGCTGAACTCTTCGGCTGGTCGCGCCCCAAGCCGCATCGCGTCGCCAAGGCGCGCACCGCCTCGCCCGAAGCGTTCTTTGCCGATCTCGCGATTGGCGATTACATCGTTCACATTGATCACGGCGTCGGCGTGTTTCGCGGACTCTCGCGCATCGCGTTGAATGGACCCGAGCGCGAGTACTTGTCGCTCGAATACGCGCGCGGCGATCAACTGTTCGTGCCGGTGCATCAAATTGATCGGCTCAGTCGCTACGTTGCGCCGGGCGGACACGCGCCAACGTTGAATCGTCTCGGCACAGCGGAATGGTCGCAGGTCAAGGAACGCACGCGCAAAGCGATTGCGGACATCGCGGACGAGTTGCTCGAACTGTACGCCGCGCGCGAGGTTGTAAGTGGACATGCGTTTCCGCCGGACGATCAATGGCAACATGATCTCGAAGCGGCGTTTCCGTACGTCGAGACCGAGGATCAGCTGCACGCGATTGATGAGGTGAAAGCGGATATGGAACGCGCGCGTCCGATGGATCGCTTGATCGTCGGCGATGTGGGGTACGGCAAGACCGAGGTCGCGTTGCGTGCCGCGTTCAAAGCCGCGACGAGCGGCAAGCAGGTCGCCGTGCTCGTGCCGACGACCGTGCTCGCGCAACAACATTTCAACACGTTCACCGAGCGACTCGCCGCGTTTCCGCTCCAGGTCGAAATGCTCTCGCGCTTTCGTTCCGATAAAGAGCAAACCGACATCGTGGACAAACTTGCGACCGGCGCGGTAGACATTGTGATTGGCACGCATCGGTTACTTTCGAGCGATGTGATTTTCAAAGACCTGGGTCTACTCATCATTGACGAAGAGCAACGCTTCGGCGTCGTGCACAAGGAACGCTTGAAGCAGTTGCGTCAAGAAGTGGATGTGCTCACGCTCACTGCGACGCCGATTCCACGCACGCTCTATTTGTCGTTGAGCGGCGCGCGCGATATGAGCACGATTGAAACTCCGCCCGAAGATCGTTTGCCAATTCGCACGTACGTCGCCGAGTACGATGAGCGCCTGGTGCGCGAAGCGATCCTGCGCGAGTTGGATCGCGGCGGGCAGGTGTTTTTCGTTCACAATCGCGTGCGCGGCATTCACATCTTCGCCGAGCAGATTCGCAAACTCGTGCCCGAAGCAGTGGTCGGCATCGGACACGGGCAAATGAACGACGAGCAACTCGAACAGATGATGGCGGAATTCGCGGCGGGGCATTACGATGTGCTCGTCTGCACGACGATCATCGAAAGCGGGATTGACATTCCGAACGCAAACACGCTGATCGTGAATCACGCGGACAAGTTCGGTCTCGCGCAGTTGTATCAATTGCGCGGGCGCGTTGGGCGGAGCGCGGCGCGCGCGTACGCGTACTTTTTGCACGACAAACTGCATCCACTCAGCGCCGACGCGCACGCGCGCTTGCAAACCATCGCGGAGGCGAGCGAACTGGGCGCGGGCTTTCAAATCGCGATGCGCGATCTGGAGATTCGCGGTGCGGGCGAAATTCTGGGCGCGCAGCAATCGGGGCACATTGCCGCGGTCGGTTTCGATTTGTACTGTCGTTTGCTGGCGAGCGCGATCGAATCCTCCAAGTTAAAAGCGAAAAGTGTAAAGTCAAAAGTAGAAAGCGCAGATGCCGACCTGGGTCTTGCGCCGACGATTGATTTGCCGGTGCAGGCGCACATTCCGGAGGAGTACGTGCCGGAAGCGGGCTTGCGTTTGAAATTGTATCGGCGGCTCGCGGACATTCGCGCGGACGCGCAGGTGGACGAGATCACACGCGAGTTGGCGGATCGGTTCGGCGCGCCGCCAGAGCAAGTGGAAAACTTGCTGTACTTGCTGCGGCTCAAAGTCGCGGCGTGGCACGCGCGGCTTGCCGCCATCGCGATTGATGATGGGCGTATCTTGATTCGCTTTGGTCGCGAAGATGGCGCGCGCGCCGACCGGCTTACCGCGCGGTTCAAGGATCGCGTCAAGGTTGCGCGTGACCGCGCGTGGTTGCCCGGACCGGAAAGCAACCTGCGCTGGCGACAGCAATTGCTCGATGTCGTGCGCGTGTTGGGCGAGGTCGTTGACAGCGCGGGCAAAGCGGGGTAGACTTGCAAGTGAGGAGGAACGGTTATGCAACCTGTGACGATTCTTGAAATTGAAGAACGACTGCGTGAGTTACCGGCAGACAAACTGGCGGTTGTGTATGATTTCGTTTCCTACTTGAGGGATCGCGCCAAGTTCACGGCATTGCGCGAACCACTTTCCGAAAGTTATCAGACTGCGTTTGCATCGGAAGCGATTCTGCGTCGAGACTGGGATCGTCCCGAAGAGGATACAGCATGGGCAAGTTTGTTATGAATGAAGGAGCAGACCTGGAAGGTTTTGGAAACCTTCCAGGTCTTTTTGATTGACGCACTCGGCGCGCTGTGGTAGAATCCTGACGAAAGAACAAATTCCTATGTCACCGGGGTAATTCATGTCGCCGACCATTCCACTCAAAGGTAGAGGCGCAGGGAAATACGCGTTTCGATTTTTTTCCAGTGACGTGATGGAACCGCCCCACGTTCACGTTTATCGCGGAGACAAACGCGCCAAAGTATGGCTGGTCAAACTGGAGGTCGAGTGGAGTCGCGGCTATAATCAATCCGAACTCACCGAAATTCTTCGCTTGATTCGTGAGTCGGTTGCTATTATTGGAGGTGTGGAGTGAGCATTTCGGTAAAGCATAAATCAACGGTAGATAACGTCCAAGCCACGGCAGTGCGTTTCGCGAACGATATGCTGTACGTCGCGTTGAGCGACGGGCGTCAAGTGGGCGTGTCACTCAAAACGAAATGGTTGCGATGGCTCGCACAGGCAACACCGCAACAACGGAAACGCTGGCGCATTGATTCCTGGGGCGATGTAATTTACTGGGATGAGCTGGACGATGGCATCGAGGTATGCCATTTGTTGGATCGGCGACCGTTGGCAGAATAAGTAACCCAGACCTGGCAGGCGCTCGCGCGAAACCTTCCAGGTCTTTTTGTTTGACGTGAATCCAGCGCTGTGATAGAATCTTGATTGAAGGAAAACGCGGATGCCGATAACACAATTCACTGTGCCTTTGCAAGGCAGTCCAACGGATCGGTACAGGCATTATCACGTTTTAGAAAAAGACGTGATCACGGCATTCACGATTCAATACGAGGCAGAGATTGACGAGCAGTGGCGCGAGATCGTACGGTATGATACCGCGCACAACAGACCGCATAAAGATTTGCTTCATCCTGACGGTACGACGGCAAAAGAGGAATTTCCGTACTATACCAACGCCGAAGTCCTCACGTTTGGGCAAGATGATATTCGCAAGAATTGGAAAAAATACCGCGCGCAGTACGAAAAGGAAATGAGGATGCGAAAATGAATACCCGCTTTGCCGAGAAATACGATGAATTGTTCACCGAGTTTACGCGTTATGTGGTCGAGCGCCCTGGGTTCGCCAAGCAAATTCCGCACGATGCGCTCGTCGTGCTATTGGATAAAAACGATCCCGAGTTCAACCGCGAGAACCTCCGCCGCGTCAAAAAATATCTCAAACACGATGACAAGCCGGCGCGGTCGGTCATTTACGTTCAAGTGGGACGGCTCGCACCGATCAAATCGCGCTTGCGCAATCCGCGTGTGATGACACGTTTGCCAGAATATGCCGCGTAACCCAGACCTGGAAGGCGCTCGCGCGAAACCTTCCAGGTCTTTTTGTTTGACGCACTTGCCGCGCTGTGCTAGAATCGCGGTAATGTCCGTAGGGGCGAGGCATTTGCCAGGATATCCAGGTTAAACTGAGCGCGTGATTGACCAGTCACCTGGCAAAAGAAACGGCATAGGCGAATGCCTCGCCCCTACCACCCGATTATGGAGCAAACGCAATGACGCAAACCACGCAACCGAACACGCTCTACTTTGGCGACAACCTCGACATTTTGCGCGCGCACATCGGCGACGCGACGATTGACCTGGTGTGTCTCGATCCGCCGTTCAACTCGAAACGCGATTACAATTTGCTGTTCAAAACGCCGAAGGGTCATGAGTCCGACGCGCAGATTACCGCGTTCGAGGATTCGTGGCACTGGGGCGAGAAAGCCGAGCGCGAGTTTGCCGAGTTACTGCATCAATCGAACACGGATGTCGCCGCGATGATTGAATCGTTGCGCCGCTTTCTCAAAGAGAGCGATATGATGGCGTACCTCGTGATGATGGCGAATCGTTTGCTCGAACTGCACCGCGTTCTGAAACCGACTGGTTCGCTGTACTTGCACTGCGACCCGACCGCGAGCCATTATTTGAAAATTGTTCTTGACGCGATTTTTGGCGCGGACAATTTTCGGAATGAGATTACTTGGAAACGACAATCAGCGCATAGCGACGCCAAGACAAAATTCCCGGATGTTGCTGATACAATTTTGTTCTATGCCAGGTCCAGAGGCACAAAATTTATTCCACAGTACGGCGAGCATGATCCAGAATACCTTGAAAAATTTTATCGCTTTGATGATAACGATGGGCGCGGCTCGTATCAACTTGCGGACATGGCTAGTCCAAATCCACGCCCGAATATGATGTATGAATGGATGGGTTTCCCATACCCGGCAAAAGGTTGGAGATATCAACGCGAAACGATGCAGAAACTCCACGACGAAGGGCGCGTTTGGTATCCTCGCAAATCTGATGGTTCTTTTGATTTTTCAAAACGTCCGCGTCTCAAACGATATTTGAACGAGCAAGAAGGTTCAATCGTCACGAACGTTTGGAATGACATTCAACCGTTGCACGACGTTTCTGACGAGCGAATGGGTTATCCCACGCAAAAACCGCTCGCGCTGTACGAGCGCATCATCGCCGCGTCGTCCAATCCCGGCGACCTGGTGCTCGATCCGTTTTGCGGTTGCGGCACGACGATTCACGCCGCGCAAAACCTGGGTCGGCGATGGATCGGCATTGACATCACGCCGCTCGCGATAGACCTCATCAAAAGCGCATGAGAAAAGCATTTCCCGATCTCGCGTTTGCGGTCGAAGGTACGCCAAAAGATTTGGACGGCGCGCGCGAACTCGCGGAACGCGACAAGTACCAATTCCAATTCTGGGCATGTGCGCGCGTTGGCGCGCAACCGTATCGCGGCGGCAAAAAAGGTGCGGACTCTGGGATTGACGGCATTCTTTATTTTCAAGACAGCAAAGATGCCGCCGCTGCGCGCAAGATCATCGTTTCGGTCAAGGGCGGCGAGAACGTCACGCGCACGATGATCGCGGATCTCAAAAATTCCGTCGAGCGCGAAAAAGCGCAAATCGGATTTTTCGTCACATTGTCCGCGCCCACCAAGCCGATGCAGACCGAAGCCGCGAGCGCGGGCTTTTACGAATCACCGCACAGCGGCGCGTTCCCCAAAATACAAATCCTCACGATTGAAGGATTGCTCAACGGAAGTGAATCGCCGCGCTATCCGGATTTATCGCGCGGCGCGGTCAGTTTCAAGCAAGCGAAAACGGAAAAGAAAAAAAGTAAGCAAGGCAAGTTGCTATGATGCTACGCAAAAACCCGAAGAGTCTTTAAGACCCTTCGGGTTTTTGCGCTTTGTCCAGATATACTTTGCGTGCCTGTGCGACTTGATGTAAAAATTGCATGGTGAAACAGATGAATGATCGAGAAATGGTACAGACACTTGTAGAGCGGTTTGCTCAACGCGCGCGCGCGACATTTGGAAAAGATCTCGTCTCAATTGTGTTGTATGGCTCGGTCGCACGCGGCGATTTCAAATCCACCTCGGACATTGACCTGCTTGTGGTCTTTGAAACATTGCCGCCGCGACGCGGTGAGCGTTACGTGTTAACGCGCGCTCTCGAAGAAGAGGTCGCCGAGAGTGTGCCGGGCAATTTTGGCGACGCGCATTGGCACGGTTTCAGTCTCATCCGCAAGACGCGCGCAGAGGCGCAACGCACCAGCCTCTATTATCTCGATCTAACGACCGACGCGGTTCTGCTGTATGATCGCGACCAATTTTTTCAAAATGTGCCAATCGTTTACGCGCGCGTTTGCGCGAACTTGGCTCGCAAAAAGTGTATCTCGACGATGGACATTGGTTTTGGTTGCTCAAGCCCGATGCCGCCTTGGGTGAAAAGGTCGAAATATGAACCTGCCGAATCTTGCCTATCATCAGTTACAGGATGCCAGACTGCGCCTGGAAGATGCCGAACGCCACTTGGAGCTCCGCCATTATCACTTGAATGCAAAATCGTGGGGCAATTTTCCAAAATTGCCAAACAGAATCCGCGTTTGGCGAAGGTATTGACCAAGTGAGTTGTATGATGGAGACGATGCCGAGTCGGCGTTAGGCAAAGCCCGCCAAGTTTTGGTGGCTTGCGAAAAGTTGATTCAAGGCGTAATTCCATCCACGCCGGAGGAATCTGGCGGTAGCGAGTCTACCAAACATGACTGAAAGGCAGATGTTTTGAGTCTTGTCGCCGTCTGCGCCAACGTTCGATCTCGCCGCGTGGTTTGCTGAAATCCTGGATCACGTGCGACGCTAGAGAAGCAAACCCGCAGGGTCTACCAGACCTTGCGGGTTTTTGTAACCGCACGTGTGCGACGCGTATGGGTGACCAGAGTAACGGGGGAGCGTAATCCCATTGCTCAGACCGCGCAAGCCCATTAGAATATAGCCGAACATTAAAAAGATCCCTCCGACAAAGGCAAACCCGGCGAAAGCCGGTGACGCAAAGCTACGGACCTAAGGTCGCAAGACGATGGTCGCCGAGCTGCCGAAGAGAACGCCCATCTCAATATTGGTTGTCGTTGTAGACCATTTGCCATTGACTTGTTCTTGTTCGTTTGATGTCCGCTTCGGTTGTTCGGAGCGGATTTTTATTTGTAAGGGTTCAGAATCTTGCGAAGGTTGTGTAGCACCTGGGAATTCGATGATACCGGGGATGCCAACGCACATTTAGTCGCAAGATTATTTCTGAACCTTCGCAAGGTTGACTGAACGGTTACTTTAATTTTACATGCGAGGGATAATCTAATGGCGATTTTTTCTAGCCGCGCCCGTGGGATATTCAAACGCGGGATGTTTGTGGCGCTGATTTTTGGCGCGTGGCTCACCTTCTCTCCTGCGACCGCACGCGCGGCGACCCCAGCCCAGTTGCGCGTTCTGCAATCCGATACGAGCCGTGTCGTGCTCGAACTGACGGTGAGTGGGTATGACACGAGTACACGTCAGGTTGGTAGCACGAACTACACGTTTCTCTCCGTTCCCGATTTGGATTTCATGCTCGAAAGCGGCAAGCCGCAATTGCCGACCAAAGGCGCGCTCATCGGCATTCCCCCCGGCGCGCAGCCGTCGCTTAAAATCACTGCCGACGACGCGCAAAACGTAACGCTCGTGAATCCGGTCTTGCCCGTCCCGACCGACCAAATTCAATACGCGCCGAGCCAGCCGTTGCCGGTTCGCACAGGTAGCGCGTACATCGCCGATGCCGCGACCTACGCGGCGAATCAATTCTATCCGGCAAATGTCGCGCGCATCGGTTCGACTGGTGTGTGGCGCAGCCAAGCATTCGCCTCCATCGAGATTCGCCCGTTCCAATACAATCCCGCGACGCGCCAACTCGCGTTCCATCGCCGCGTGCGCGTCGAGATCACGTTCACGTATCCAGGCGGCGCGTACCGCGCGCCGGCAAGCGCGGTGAGCGAAGGCGCGTTCGATTCGATTTTCCAGAAAACGCTCGTCAACTATGCGAGCGCGCAAAGTTGGCGCGCCCCCCGCGCCGCGCGCGCGCCGGCATCGCCGCGCGTAACGCAGTCCGGCGGGGCGTGGTACAAGATCGCGGTCAATCGCGACGGCATTTATCAAATCACCTGCGCGCAATTGCAGAGCGCGGGGATCAATACGGCGACACTCGACTTGAACACGCTCAAGATTTTCAAGAATGATGGCGAACTCGCGATCGCGATGAGCGGGCAGTGCAGCGGCGCGGGCGACGGCGTTGTCGAATTTTTCGGACAAGCGGCGCAGACGCGTTACACGAATACGAACATCTATTGGCTCACGTTTGGCGACGGCGCGGGCAAACGTATGACAACGCGCAACAACAGCGGCGCGGGAACGCCTGCGGCGTCCTTCACCGCGACGACGCATCTCGAACAAGACAAACTCTTTCGTTCCGGCATTCCGATGGTGGACGGCGCGGATCATTGGTTTTGGAATTATGTGCCGAACGGCACAACGTACGCCGACTATCCATTCGACCTGGCGAATTTGGCGAGCGGCACGTACTCCGATACGTTGCAAGTGCGGCTGACTGGCGCGAACAATATCGCGCATCGAACGCAGATTTCGTTGAACGGTACCCTGCTCGACGATGCGACCTGGTGGGGCATCACCGAACGCACAGTCACGTTGTCCGTCGCGCACACGTTGTTAGTCGCCGGCACGAACACGTTGCGCGTCAACGAGATCGGTTCGGGCAGTAATGTGTTCATCAACAATTTCGATTTGAGTTACGCCAGCGCATTCACGGCGGTCACCGACACGTTGCGTTTTCGCATCGCGACGAATGGAACCTGGCAGTACGCCGCCGGCGGATTCAGCAACGCGAATATCGCGGTGTTCGACATTAGCGACCCCGCGAATGTCGCGCGCATCACGGGCGCAAGCATTAGCTCGGTGGGCGCGCCGTACACCGCGACGTTCGCCGATTCAGTCACTTCGCCGCGCGAGTACCTCGCGCTGACGAACGCACAACGCCAAACGCCGGTCTGGCTCACACTCGACACGCCGTCCAACTTGCGCGACCCAGGCAACGGCGCGGATTACATCGCGATCACGCCTAGCGCGTTCAGCGCGAACATTCAACCGCTCGCGGCATTTCGCGCGACGCAAGCGATGCGCGTGCGCGTCGTAGATGTTCAAGACATCTACGATGAATTTAGCGATGGCTTGCTGGACGCGCAAGCGATCTATGATTTTCTCGCCTACACGTACGCGAATTGGCAAGCGCCCGCGCCGGCATTCGTGTTGTTGGTCGGCGATGGACATTACGATTTCAAAAACAATCTCGGTACGAACGAGCCAAACTGGATTCCGCCGTACATGAAATTTGTGGATTTGTGGATCGGCGAAACGGCGAGCGACAATCGTTACGTGACGTTCAATCCCGACAACAATTTGCCGAACATGGCAATCGGACGATTGCCGGCGAACAGCGCGGCGGATGTGGACGCGATGGTTGCGAAAATTCTGAGCAACGAACAAAACCCGCCCGCCGGCGATTGGCGGAACAAGGTCACATTCGTGACCGACAACCCGGACAGCGCGGGCAATTTTTGGTTGTATTCCGATTTGATCGCGACCGATGCGTGGTACTTGCCCGCGCCGTACACCGCGAGTCGCATCTACTACAATCAATCGCCGTACACGACCGGCGCGGCGGCGCGCGACGCCTTGATCGCGGACATTAGCGGCGGCGATGTCGTCGTCAACTATGTCGGGCATGGCTTTATGGGTTCGTGGGCAACCGAGTACATTTTCCAGGTGAGCGATTTGAACGCGCTAACCAACACGGACAAATTTCCGGTGATGTTGTCGCTCTCGTGCTATGTCGGCTACTTTCACATGCCCGGCTTTTCCAGTTTGGGCGAGTCGAGTGTGCGCGTTGCCGGAAAAGGAATGCTCGCCAGTTGGTCCTCCGCCGGACTGGGTTTGGCGGCGGGTCAGGATTTTCTGGATCGCGGTTTCTTCGAAGCGATCAGTCAACAAGGACTCACGCAGATCGGGCAAGCCGCGATTTACGGCAAAACGAATTTGTGGCAGAACGCCGGCGGCGCGTATCGCGATTCAATTGATGTTTTCATGCTCTTTGGCGATCCAGCCACGCGCATCGTCACGCCCGGCGCAAGCGCGCCCACGCCGACACCGACCGCAATTGCGACGAACACGCCAACCGCGAACGTAACTGCAACCGCGACTGCAACGAACACACCGACCGCAACTGCAACTGCAACCGCGACGAACACACCGACCGCAACTGCAACTGCGACTGCGACGAACACACGCACGCCGACCGCGATGCCAACGGCGACGAGCACGCGCACGCCAACTGCAACCGCGACGAACACACGCACGCCAACCGCAATGCCAACTGCAACCGCGACGAACACGCGCACGCCAACCGCGATGCCAACTGCAACCGCGACCGCAACCGCGACCGCGACGAACACGCGCACACCGACTGCTACGCCGATAAAGACCCCCAGCGGCGGTGGCGGTATCAAATTGGCTCCCTTCAGCGTCTCGTTGCCGTTCGTCATCAAATAAATCTTGCCGCAATCAAATCACCTGCCGCGTTTGGGAGAACGCCCAATGTCGAGGGTTTTCTCCCATTGACATTTTGACGAATCCCGTCGAAAATGCAATCGTGTTCTGGGACAACTTTTTTCGATCAGACCTGTGCGTCTGTGAGTGGAACCATGGTCGAACATCGCAATGATGATTCATCCCCGTCGCCCCACCGATTCCGTCTCCCACGCGTGGGGATTGCGGCGCAAATCTATCTGGGTGTCTTGGCGCTGGCGCTCGCGTTGCTAATCGCCGAAAGCGCGGCGTGGCTGGAAACCGGGCAACAAGCGCGCGCCCAAGCCGAGATCGAGATCGAAGACGGGCTAGATGGTTTTCAAACCGACCTGGTGCGCGCGACGCGCGAATTGACGACGCTCGGTGATTGGCTCGTGGAGCAAAAGACGTTCAACGAGCTTGTCCACGCGCGCGATAGCGCGACGCTCGCCAAATATCTCGAACCGTGGACTGGAGTGAACATTGTAGATTCCCTTTTGGTTTGTGACACCGAGAGCAGGTCCTTGGTGCGTCTCGGCGAGTACGCGGCGTTGACGCACACCACCGGTCTTGATTTGCCGGGCATGGCGGACGCGCGCGAGGGCAAACGCGTGGCGGGTTTGGCGCAGGATAATGCCGGGCGTTTGCAGGGACGCGTGATTCTGCCAATTTATGCGAACGGAAAATCGTTGCCCAGTGGTACACTGTATTTGGGTTTCTACCTCGACCGTAGTTTTCTCCAGTACCGCTTCCGCAAGCTGGATCAAGAAATCGCGATTGTTTACCACGACAACTTGTACATTATCACGCTGACGGATGTGCAGGGGCTTGTCTGGGGCGGCAAGACCGCGCCCGCGGCGATTCTCAAAGCGCAGCGTGAGGGACGCGCCAGCGGTTTCGTAACCGTGGAAACGGACATTGGCAATTATTTGTTCAAGTTCAAACCGATGCAATTTGCGGCGACGAACGGGGGAATGTACGGGATCGGCGTTTCAGCGAGCGCGATAGATACTTTGCGCGCGAATCTCTTCAGAACGTTTGGCATTAGCATTATTGTGATTGCGATTGGGTTAGGTGTAGGCGCGTACCTATTCAGTCGCCACTTGACCCGACCGCTGCGCCAGTTGAGCGGCGCGGCGCGCGCAATGGCGCACGGCGATCTGTCGAATCCCATCCGTTTGGCGCGGAACGATGAACTGGGCGACCTGGCGCGCGAATTAGATCGCACGCGCGACCAGTTGCGCCACGCGTTGCAAACTGCCACGTTAGAGCACAATCGTTATGCCGCGGTGATTCAAAGCATGGGCGCGGCGGCGATCATCAGCGATCACAACTTGGTCATCGCCGCGGTCAACTCGGCGGCGGAAGCGTTGCTCCAGCAGAGTCGCGCGAGTTTGATCGGACAACGGTGGCACCACGTGTTTTGCGCGGACGGACAAGCCAATGGCGCGTCCGCAACGACGTGGGCGTTAGGCGAAGTGGACATGACCAACGAACACGAGTTAGTCGTGCGCGGACGGTTTCCCTTGTGCGCGCGACCGCAACTCAAGCTCGACGTCATTTCGACCCAGGTTCAGTTGGACGGCGCGGCGGCGGGCTTTGTGCATATTCTGTACGACGCGACGACGCAAGAACAACTCGTGCGCGCGAAAGATGAATTCATCATGAACGCGGCGCACGAATTTCGCGGACCGCTTGCCTCGCTCCGCGCCTCCATCGAATTGCTTGCCGAAGATTACGCGACGATGAGCAAGCAAGACCTGGGTGTGATGTTGCGCGCGATGCAACGCGCGGTCGTCAAATTCCAGGGCTTGGTCGAGAATTTGATTGACGTGGGGAACATCCAAGCCGGGCGCTTTCGCGTGCGGACCATGCCGGTACGCTTGAGCAGTCTGATCGAAGACGCGCTCGATCAAATGACGCCGCTCTTGCAAGGTCGCGCGCAGTCGGCGCAGGTGCGGTTGGAGAGTTTGGCGGGGTGTATCGTTTTGGCGGATCGGGCGCGCATCACGCAGGTGCTCATCAACTTGCTGACGAACGCGAGCAAGTACGGTCCCGAAGGCGAACCGATCACCTTCACGGCGGAAAACGCCGAGAGTTTCGTCACGCTTCGCGTGACGGATCGCGGACCGGGCATTCAACCCGAAGAACAGTCGCGGCTCTTTCAACGATTTTATCGCGGCAGACGCGCCGAGGAAGAAGGCATTGGCATCGGCTTGGGCTTGGCGCTCGCGCGCGAAATCGTGCAGTTGCACGGCGGTCAAATCGGCGTGGAGAGTCGCGTGGGCGAAGGCACGACGTTCTGGTTCAGTCTCCCGCGCGTCGAGTCGCCCGAAAGCAAAAAGGCGTAACGCGATGAAAGTATTGTTGGCGGACGATGATCGCGACTTGGTGGATTTGTTGCGCTACACGTTTCAACGCGCGGGTTATTCCGTCGTCACCGCGTTCGACGGCGAGATGGCTCTGCGCGCGCTTAAAGCCGAAGCGCCGGATCTCGTCGTACTCGATTTGATGATGCCGAAACGCAATGGCATGGAAGTGCTGAAAGACGCACGGCGCGACGGCGATGTGCCGATCATCGTGCTCACCGGGTTGGGTGATGAAGATCACGTCGTTAGCGCGCTCGAACTCGGCGCGGACGATTACCTCGTCAAGCCGTTTCGTCCGCGCGAGTTGCGCGCGCGGGCACAGTCGTTGTTGCGGCGCAGTACGAGCGACAGCACCAGCCAGCCCAAAATGGCGTTGCCGCTCGCGTTGGGCGACATCAAACTCGACCCCAACGCGCGCGAGGTGAGCGTGGCTGGTGCGGCAACGCAACTGACGCGCACCGAGTTCGATTTGCTGCACTACTTGATGCGGAATCGCGAAGTGGTTCTCAGCGCGTCGGATATTATCGCGGCGGTGTGGGGTTATGAAGCGGACGAGAACGACGAGGTCGTCAAGGTCGCCATCTCGCGCCTGCGTCGCAAAATTGAACATGACCCGTCGAACCCGCGTTATATCGTGACGGTTCACGGCGTGGGGTACAAGTTTCAAAGCAAGGAAACGGATATGTAGCGAACGCGCGCCGAAGCGTTCCAATCCATGATCTGAAAAGTTATTCTCTGACGAATTTTTAGCATGTCGCCTAGACCGATCAGCCCCGCGAGGTTTCCGCCGCCAGCGACCACGCGGGGCTTTTTTGTTACGATTTTGTTACTTGGATTGTTACGGCTTTGCAAGATCAAGCGCGGATAATCAAGTTAGAAAAATATTGGGTGTGTCGCCGCATGAGTTGCGGACAGCGCGCGATCAAGCGAACTGGCGCAGCACAACTCATCACGAACGTTCTCAATGCAGAGACGTTGCCTTGGCAACGTCTTTGTCTTTATTGGAAGGAGAGGAATATGGCAAGCCGAGCATTGCTGATTATTTTGTTCGCGATCCTGGGTGGCGTGATAATGTCTCTGAGCGCGGTGAGTACATCGGCGCAAGCGGCGGTCACACTTGTCGCGTTCAACGCGCGCGTCGTGCGTCAAGGCGTAACCAGTCATGGAGAACTTACGTGGCGAACTACGAGCGAAGTCCATACTGCCGGTTACAACATCTATCGGAGCGCGCGCGCGGATGGACCGTACGCGCGCATCAACGCCCAACTCATTCCCGCCGTCAACGACGCGAAAATTGGCGGCACGTACAAATATTTCGATAACGACGTACAATCGGGTCAAACGTACTACTATCAGTTGGAGGATGTCGAGATCAGCGGCAAGGGCGTGCGCCATCCGCCCGTGGGTGTGACCGGTCTCGAAACGCAATTCGGTTCCGACATGTGGATCGGCGTGTGCTGGGGAGTTGGCGCGCTTGCCATCGTTCTCGGCGGACTGAACCTGGCTTTGCGGTCGCGCTGAACCGCGCGCGGATGACTTGGCTTGGACGCTCGTCTGAAAAGGCGAGCGTCTTTGTTTTTCCACGCGACGCGTGATATACTCGGCGCGAGTTGCAGGAGGATCAACCAATGAGTGATTTCAAATCCATCGCCCAACAATTTCTCGACGCGCTCGTCGCCAACGATGCGGCGCGGTTCGACGCGATTCTCGCGCCCGATGCCGGTCTGCGCCTCAGCGGTGTACCAAGCAGCGAGGCGCATCGCCCGCGCGAACGCGTCGTGCGCCGGTTGCTCGACGAATCGGCGATGTGGCGCGATGCGCGTGTCCAAATGCTTTCAGCGGTGAGCGAAGGCGATTGCGTCGCGATGCAATTTCGCATTCAAGCAACCGAGCACGAACGCTACGTCGAGCACAATCGCGCGGCGTTCTTGACGCTGCGCGAGGATCGCATCGAGATGATTGATCTCTATGCGCCTGCGCCGATTCCGAGCGCCCGCCGCGACAAGCATTGGATTGCGCCGGCGACGCTGACTGATGACGAGATCAATCGCCTGTTCGATTCGATGCAGTACGCGTGGGATGTGTACGAATGGATGCCCCCAATCGTGAGCGGCACGCAAAGTCTCTCGGCTTCGCGTTGGGGTTCGGGCGACGCGCATCCCGGCAGTAATGGCATCGCGAATGTGCGCTGGAGCGCGGCGGAAGCGGACGCGAAAATCGAAGAGGTGATCGCGTATCATCGCGCGCGCCACATTGGATTTTGTTGGTTCGTCAATCCGTTCGACACGCCGCTCGATTTGCGCGAACGCTTGGAGCGGCATGGTTTCGCGCTCGCGGGCGATCAAGCGATCATGGCGCGCGTGAGATTGGATCGGCTCGATATTCCAGTCAACCCCGAAGTGACGATTGATCTCGTGGATGGTTCGGACGACCGAGTGATCGAAGAGAAATTGCGGATCATCGCGACGTGTTTCAATTGGACGCCCGCGCAGGTGGACGAACGGCGCCCAGGCATGTATGAGCGGCTCAAGAATCCCAAGTTTCGCGAAGAAGAAATTCACTACTTGGCGCGGCTGGGTGGCGCGGCGGTCGCCGACGCGCGCATTGTTCTGCGCGGGGGCATCGCCTACCTGGGTGGTGCGTCCACGTTGCCGGAATTTCGCAGCCGCCGAATCTATTCGACGTTGCTGCGGCGACGCTTGGAGGACGCGCACGCGCGCGGGTATCACATCGCCGCGATTCACGCCGAGCCAATGTCTCGCCGCGTCGTCAGCCGCTATGGTTTTCGCGAGTACGCCAAAGCGTACCTGTACGGTTGGATGCCGGTGATGGATTTGAACGTCATCAAATCGCTCGTGCCAGATGATTGAATGCTCCCTCTCCTGCCAAGCGGGGGAGGGTTAGCGTGGGGGGTTCTTTTTGACCCGTCGAGATTTTCTCAAACTTGCCGCCGCACTTGTAGGCGGCGCGCTCACGCCGACGATGCCAATCACCGCGCAAGAGTCGTCGTCACTCGTCACAGTGCGCGGCGATCAATTCTATGATCGCGGCGTGCGGTTTCCGATTCGCGGCTTCAACTATTATCCGCGCGTACATCCCTGGCGCACGTTCAACGTCGGCGAGTGGGAGCCGCGCGTCACCGAACGCGAACTCATCCTCGGCGCGAACCTGGGTGCGAACGTCGTGCGGATGTTCATTGATTTCAACGCGTCGCTCGACAACACCAAAGCGCAACAGCGCCGCGACGACTATTTTGCGCCGATAGCGCGGTACATGGCGAACGTGCGCGAGTTTCTCGATATCGCCGGGCGATTGAATCTCAAAGTGATTTTCACACTGTTCGACAGCATGGACTGGTCGTTCTATCTGCCGCAGAATCACTGGATCGCCGACGCGTACCTCGAAGAATTACTGCCGCCCTTTATCAACGACCCGCGTATCCTGTGCTGGGATTTGCAGAACGAGCCGGATCGCGCGTTGCGTCAATTCAACGCCGACGCGGTGATCGCGTTCTTCAAACACGTCTCCGAAGAAATTCGCCGACTCGACCCGCATCATTTGCAAACGATCGGTTGGATTGATCGCGCCCGCGCGCAGTACATACCCGCGCTCGACAAGTATCTCGACTTTTGGTGTTTTCATTTTTACGACAAAGCCGAGCGCATGAACGACCTGCTCAAATTCTACAAAACGCAAACGACCAAGCCGGTGCTACTGCAAGAATTCGGTTTGGCGACTGGCGGACCTGGACCGGATGGCGCGTTCACCGAGCGCGATCAAGCCGCGCATTACGAAACAATTCTCGC
The DNA here is from genome assembly GCA_016219275.1 of Chloroflexota bacterium. Taxonomy (NCBI): domain Bacteria; kingdom Bacillati; phylum Chloroflexota; species Chloroflexota bacterium. The sequence continues at coordinate 69,972 of JACRBM010000052.1, read as the reverse complement.
CGCGCTCGAAGAGAACAAAATGTGCGGCTCGGTTTTCTGGGCGCTCGTAGATTTTCCGATTGGCTTGGCGGGCAATCCTCCGATTCAAACGGATTCGCCGGAAAATCACTTTGGCGTTTTCCGGCTCGACTATTCCGAAAAGCCGGTCGCCGCCGTGCTTCGCAAGTACTGGCGCGGATATCCGTTGCCGGGATTGACGCCGCAGTAGTACTATCCAGTGGAATCGTTGCGAAAAAAAGCAATCTGGACGCGGACAAACGCAGACAAACGCAGACAAAAGATTTATCCGCGTAAATCCGCGCGCGAAGCGAGCCGCGTTCAAAATTGCCCGGTGTAGTTTCGGCTTGTCCGAGTTAGGAGTACGTATCTTGCACTTGCATTCCACCATCGCGCGTTTGCGGTCTGCGTCTCGCGTCGCCGTGCTCACCGGCGCGGGCGTATCGGCGGAGAGTGGCATTCCAACGTTTCGCGACGCGCAAACCGGCTTGTGGCGCAAGTTCGATCCGTTGCAACTTGCCACGGCGGAAGCGTTCGCGCGGAATCCCAAACTCGTGTGGGAGTGGTACGAGTGGCGACGCGAGTTGTGCCGCGACAAACAACCAAACCCAGGACACATCGCGCTCGCGGAGATGGCGACGTTGTTTTCGGATTTTACGCTCATCACGCAGAACATTGACGGCTTGCATCAGCGCGCCGGTTCGCGCGAGGTGATCGAATTGCACGGCAATCTCGAACGCGATAAATGCGCGCGCGAAAATATCGTCGTGGATCGCGCACAAGCGCGTGCGCGCGACGGTATGTTCGCGTGTCCGCGTTGCGGCGCGTACTTGCGCCCCGATGTTGTGTGGTTCGGCGAAACTTTGCCGCAAGAATCGCTCGACCGCGCGTTTCGCGCGGCGATGCAGTGCGACGCGTTTCTCGCGGTTGGCACCTCCGCGCTCGTCGAACCGGCGGCATCTCTCCCGCGCGTTGCCAAGCAAGCCGGCGCGTTCGTCGTCGAGATCAACCCGGACGAAACGCCGCTCTCGCCGCTTGCCGACGCGGTCGTGCGCGCGAAATCCGGCGACGCGTTGCCGGCGTTGCTCGCCGCGTTGAGAGAGGAAAACAAGTAAACAAGTTAACAGGTAGATAGGTGGACAAGGAAGACGTGTCTACTTGTCTACCTGTTTACTTTTCTACTCCAAACTCTGTAACCAATCACCGCGTCCTGCGTAGATATTGGATGAGGAGGTAACTATGGCTCGCAAAATGTATCGCAGTCGTACGGAGAAAATGCTCGGCGGTGTGTGTGACGGCTTGGCAGAACTGTTCGACATTGACCCGACCTTGGTTCGACTCGTCTTTGTGCTCGCGACGTTGTGGGGTGGATTCGGTATCATCGTCTACCTCGTCTTGTGGTGGATCGCGCCGTACAAAGACGAAATCAAAACGCCGGGTGCATAATTTCTCTTATTTCCCTCAGTTCCCTTGGTTCCCTACATTTCCTCCGGGAACTAGGACGGAAATGAGGGAAATGAGGGAACTCTGGGAAATGGAGTAATGTGGATATTCTGCTCTTGCCCATCAAAGCGATTTGGCGACTCGTCACGATTATTTTTGAACTGACCGGGCGCGTGCTTGCGCTGGTGCTCGGCATCGTGTTGATGATTGTCGGCGTGATCGTATCGCTGACGATTGTCGGCGCGGTGATTGGAATTCCGATCGCGTTGTTCGGTCTGGTGCTCACGGTGCGCGGATTGTTTTGATTCTCGCGTTAGACCCTTCGGGTTTACGAAACCCGAAGGGTCTTTACTTTTTTGCGTCTTGACGCGCATCGTGGTAAAATCCGCTGCAACTTGCAGGGCAGCACGACGCCTTGCAATGCTTTCAATCAACCACAACGGAGACGATGTGCCGCCCAAACCAAAACGTTGGCTAATTGCGCCGCGCGTGTCATCGCTGACACTCGCGCGCTTTCCGCAACTCAATCCTCTGCTCGTCCAAGTTCTGCATAATCGTAACATCACCACCCCCGAACAGGTAGACGTGTTCCTCGCTCCCGATTCGCTCGTCGGCAATCCGTTCACGCTGCGCGGAATGAACGAAACGGTCGAACGTTTGCGCCGCGCGATGCGCGCGCACGAACCGATCGCGGTCTACGGCGATTTCGATGTGGATGGCGTGACCGCCACGGCGTTGCTCGTGCAAACACTCGAGGCGCTCGGCGCGGTCGTCAAGCCGTACATCCCGCATCGCATTGACGAAGGGTACGGTTTGAACAAGGACGCGCTCGCGCAGTTGAAAGAACAAGGCGTCGGCGTCGTCGTAACGGTGGACTGCGGCGTGCGTTCGCTGCCCGAAGTCGCGTTCGGCAAACAGATCGGACTCGATATGATCGTGACCGATCATCACGCCCCGAGCGACGAATTGCCGGACGCGTTCGCGGTCGTCAATCCGAAACAACCTGGGTGCCCGTATCCGTCGAAAGAATTGTCCGGCGTGGGCGTCGCGTTCAAACTCGCGCAAGCGTTGATGCGCGTCGAAGAACGCGCGCCGATCAACAAATCGCCTGCCGAAATTTCCGAGAGCGATTTGTACGATCTCGTCGCGCTTGGCACGGTCGCCGATCTCGTGCCGGTGACCGGCGAGAATCGTTTGCTCGTCAAACGCGGCTTGGAAAAATTGCGCCAATCGGAACGACCTGGGATTCAGGCATTGCTGCGTCAAGCGGGCGTGCGCCCGGAAACACTCGATACTGGCTCGATCGGTTTTACGCTCGGTCCGCGACTCAACGCGGCGGGGCGACTCGAACACGCGTTGATGGCGTACGATGTGTTGACGACCCAGTATCCCGGCGAAGCGGACAATCTCGCGCGCAAACTCGAAGAGACGAATCGCGAACGCCAACGCTTGACGAACGAAATGGCGCAACGCGCGCGCGACGCGGTGGCGGGTTCGACGGAGCACGAACACTTGTTGTTTGTGACCGCGCCGGAATTTCTCGAAGGCATTGTCGGTTTGGTCGCGAGCCGGTTAACCGACGAATACTATCGTCCGGCGGTCGCGGTGCATTTTGGCGCGGAGGAAAGTCGCGGCTCGGCGCGCAGTATCAGCGAGTTCAACATTGTGTCCGCGCTCGATCAATGCCGCGATTTGCTCGTGCGTCACGGTGGTCACGCGATGGCGGCGGGGTTCACGGTGCGGAACGAAAACCTGCCCGCGCTCGAAGCGCGCCTCAAAGTGATCGCCGCACGTGAACTGGGCGCGACCGATCTCGCGCCGACCTTGAACGTGGATGCCGAAGCCGGGCTAGGTGAGATGAATTGGAACCTGCAAAAAGTGTTGGAGCAACTTGCGCCGTTCGGCTTTGGTAATCGCGAACCAGTGTTTGTGAGCCGCAATGTCATGGTGCGCGATGCGCGGCTCGTCGGCGCGGAGCACTTGCGTTTGATGTTGACCGACGGGCAAGCCGTGTGGGATGCGATCGCGTTTCGGCAGGGGAGCTGGCTTGGTTCGTTACCCAAGACGATTGACGTGGCGTACCAACTCGAAGCGCGCGTGTGGAACGGCGATACGAAATTGCAGTTGAACGTCAAGGACATCAAGATACCTGGGGAGCAGTGAAACAGTATTCAGTCTTCAGTATTCAGTACGGAATACTGAACACTGAACACTGGATACTGAATACTGATCATGACTGATTCGCGCGAATACCCCGCCCGTCCGATTTGCGGCGTCGGTGTCATTGTGTGGCACGACGACCGCGTGCTGTTGATTCAGCGCGGCAAGCCGCCGAATGTGGGAATGTGGGGCTTGCCCGGCGGCGCAATCGAGTTGGGCGAATCGTTGCGCGAGGCGGCGGCGCGCGAAGTACGTGAAGAGTGTGGCATCGAGATTGCGCTCGGCGAAGTGGTCGAGGTGGTAGACATTGTCACGCGCGACGCGGAGAATCGCGTGCAGTATCACTATGTCGTCGTGGATTTCGCCGCGCAGCACACGCGCGGCGAGTTGCACGCGGACAGCGACGTGACGGATGCGCGCTGGGTCACGCGCGATGAACTGCTCAAGTACGATGTGCCCAACCTGACGCGCCGCGTCATTCTCAAATCGTTTGAGCGCGAAACGAAACCATGAAACTCGACGTGGCGATTGCCGGGGCGATTGGTCTGCTGATGGGCGCGGGCATCTATTACCTCGCGAGTTCGGCGAGCGCCCAGATTCCCACGCTCGTCGCGCATCCAATTGGCATTGTTGTCATTGGCTTGATCCTGGTCGCGTTCGCCGGCGCGGAAATTCCGATCATGGTTTTTGGCTTGAAAAAAATCGCGGCATCCACGACGCCGCGTCCATTTTTGCTCGGCACGCACGCGATCTATGTGACGTTCGCATCGGTCTATGCCGCGATTTTCGTTTTGTTGACGGGGCAAATCGGCTGGGGCATGATTCTCGCGGCAGGACTCGTCGTCCGTTTCGGAACGGGCGCGTTGTTCAAATGATTTCCGAATCGAAAGGCGCGGTCACGTTCGCGGTCAAGGTGATCCCGCGCGCAAGCAAGAATCAAATCGTGGGCATTGAAGGCGACGCGGTCAAGATTCGTTTGAACGCGCCGCCGGTCGAAGGCAAAGCGAACGACGCGCTCATCGCGTTCCTCGCGGAAAAACTGGGTGTGCCGCGTTCGAACGTCGAAATCATTGTGGGAGAAACTTCGCGGCGCAAAGTGATTCGCGTGCGCGGCGCGACGGTGCAGCAGGTTGAAGAAAAATTGTAGGGACGTTCAATCGAACGTCCCTTCCTTTTTACCGGCTCAATCGTCGCGTCAAGCGTCCCTTGCGCGATTCGACGACCGCGAATCGCCGCGAGCGTTCGAACGCGAGGAGCGCCAGCACGGCAGTCGCGAGCGAGCCGATGAACGCGACAACGCTCAATACGTTGAATGCCGAAGCGGCGAATGATACGACGCCGGGCGGAAGTAAACCTGTCGCGGTGCGCGTTGTTGCGACGGTTGTGGTAATCGGGACCGTCGCGGTCAGCGTACCTGTTGCCGCAATCGTGGGCGCAATGGTCGGCGCGGTCGCAATCGGCGCAAGCGTTGGCGCGGCGCTGGTCGCGGTTGGGGCGGACGGGCGAGGTGTTCCGGCAAGCGGTGGAATAATCAACGTGCTCCCAACCTTTAACTTGGAACTCGTCGTGAGGTTGTTCGCATCGAGAATGATCTTGTACTTGGTCCCGTCGTTGTACATTTTTTGCGCGATGATCCACGGGCTGTCGCCGGACACAATCGTATACGTGCGATCACTCGATCCTGGGTCGGCGGCGCGGGCGGGTGTGGGGTTGTTCGCCGCTGCGGGCGCGCTGGTCGGTGCGGGTGCGCTTGTCGTTGCGGCAGGGTCGGGCGGAAATGTCGGGATGAAAATCGGCGTTGGAAAAACGTACGGCGCTTTGGTCGGCTCTTCGCCCTGCGCCTGGGTTGGTGATGTGGGCGCGCGTCCCAGCCAGAATAACAGACCCAGGATGCCAAAGACTATCAACGTAACTAGTAATTCACGTTTCATTTGCAATCCGGAGTCTCGGTAATCGCGCCGCCTTTAAGTTCGTTCTTTTCAAACGTGTTTCCCTGGCATGTGCCATTTTCGACCGGTTGCAGCAACACGCCGTTGCCGTCGAACAGGTTGCCGACATAGCGATGACCTTGCGCGTTATCCGACTGCACGCCTTTTACCTTCGCGTCTTTGACGGTGTTGTACTCAAAGCGTAATTGTTGCGCGTACCCAAACCAGCCGCCGTAATTGTCTTCGATCATTTGATTGTGGTGAATGTAATTGCGAAAACTAAACGTCGCTTCGATGCCGTTCGCGACACTGTGCGAAATATAGTTGCCAAAAATTTCGAGATCACTGCTCGCGGTCTCCGGCAGATTGCCTTGATAAATGCCGTCGCCATTATAGTTGAGCGAGTTCCACGCGATCTTGTTGCGGTCCGCTTTGTTCGTCAGGACGATGCCCGCCGCGCCGCATCCCGCGTCCTTGCCCCATTCGGGACAACTGCGATTGTTATAGTCCACGGTGTTCGAGTAGACCTGGCTCACCGTGGTGCTGTAGAGAAAAATCCCCCAGCCGCGATTGCGACTCGTCGTGTTGCTCTGCACGAGAATTTGTCGCGAGTTGATGATTTGAATGCCCGCGATGTTGCCGTTCGCCGTGTTGCCGACGACGCGTGAATTCTGGATGCCGTTCAAGATCATGCCGCCGTGTGGAATCGGTTTGAGGTGTTCGATGTTGGAATTATCGTCGAGATAGTTGCCGCTGAAATCATTGTTCTCGAATCGGAAACCGTTCCCGCGCACGACGTACATCCCCACATCCCAGCCGCGCACGCGACAATTGCGAATCGTCACGTTCCGCCGATTCTGGATCAAAATACCCACGCCCACCGTGTCGCCGATGATCGCCGAGTTCTGGCAATTGAGCGTGACGTTATCCGCCATGATAATGACGGGTTGGCGGTACTCGCCGTTCGGCGGCAACGTCGTATCTTTGTAGATGCGCATGGGCATCGTTAGCAAAAGAAACAGGGTGAGTAGTTTCATCGAGCGTGTTTCCCAAAGCGAATATACAAACGGCTCATGCTTTTGTTTTAGGGCTTGGTTTTTTGGGTAGTAACGCGATGAGTCCGCGCAAAGCTTGGTTCACTGCCTGGGAATCAGGAAAGTATTTGCGTACATCCGGTTCCAGCAAGACTGCGCCCTCTTCAAGTTGGAAGTGTTGAACGAGCGTCGTTCCATCGGTGCGATGAATCTTGACGGTATGCCCAGCGCGATAGTCCTTGTAGTACTTGCCGCGCACGCCTCTGCGCATGTTTTTGAAATCATATTCTGGACGCATGTCGTCACGGGCTGGGTGAGTGGTTTTAATTTCCTTCTTCATACGCTCTCCGTTCAGTTGCAGTCGCCTTGCGGCAACTACTCATTCGAATATTCTTGCCCCGCTCGGTGTGGCTCACAACCAAGACGCGTCTGCGTGAAGAATAACCGATGCTGATGAAACGTTGTTCCGCGTCAGAATGATCCGGGTCAGGGAACATCCACAGAAAAGGGTCGTTGAAAATCGTCTTGGCTTCCTAAAAACTGATTTTGTGTTTGGCGAGATTCTCTTGCGCTTTGGCGGCGTCCCATTCAAAGGTGAGTTCCATATTGCACCGTCCGCAGTAGATTGCTAACTCAGCATTGCGCGTCGCACCGCATCAAACAATCCCGCGTAATCAATCGCCTCGAAATTCGTCGTATCAATCTCGATCAACATACTGTCGAGGTCGAGTGCGCGTTCGTTGCGTTCGAGGATCGCTGCAATCTCGGCGTCGCTCGACTCGTGATCCACGTGTCCGGGATGCCGTTCGCCGGATGACCAGCGCGATTTGAAGCGTTCGAGCAGAATCGCGCGGTCACATTGTAGCAGAATTCGCAAAATCGCCAAATCGTACTTGGTTTGCCACGCACGGAATCGCGGCGTCGCGCCTTCCGAAAAATTGCTCTCGACGATGAGCGATTGCCCGGCGGACAGCAGAGTCTCGACGAAATAGTAGATCAGTTCGTACGTTGCGCCGCCCAACTGCTTCGACCATTCGCGATCCTTCCAGCCGAGTGTGTCGAACAACGTTTCTTTGATGTCGTCTTTGGCGATGAGTGGCAAGCGAAACTCGCGTGCGATTTTCCGCGCGAGCGTTGTCTTGCCCGCGCCCGGTGGACCGGTGACGATGAGGAGGAGAGGACGGGACATGGTTGGAATCGGTAGTCAGAATTCAGAAGCCAGAAGCCAGAAGTCAGTATTCAGAATGAGATGTTGGTAGAACGCTAACGCTTGCTGATTCCGCCGAACGTACATTGCGGATGAAAAACTACGACGCCAAAAATTGCGCGCCCGGGCGGAATCAGCAAGCGTGTGTTTGGCGGCGTTCAGCAAGTTCTCGTTTCGTCCCCCAACGTCACAAATATTTTAGACCTTTACCAATTCCGTGTCCTTCTCAACACCTTCGCCAAACGCGGATTCTGTTTGGCAATTTTGGAAAATTGCCCCACGATTTTGCATTCAGTTTTTGATTGGCGAAGGTATTGCTTCTTCGACTGGGATGAATCGAAAATTTGTGAGTTTATATTTTCGTGCACACTCGACAACTAAATCCGTGCAGAAAAAAGCTGTGGGAGAAATATCGGTGGTGAAGAGATTTAAGCCGTTCCAGGTATTCTCTCGAAACACATAAGAGAATGTTACTCCTCGGGCATACTGATGGTTGAACGTTTCTGATATATTGTCGGTACGCGTGCCGCATTCTGGGCAAAACTTCACTCCCATAAAGCCACTTGCTTCAAACTCAATCAATGCTCCCCTGAGTTCCATCCCATCAATCCAAAAATAATTTGGTGCAGTTGTTTCCATTAGTTTCTTGGGCAATGGGTTAGCAATTTTTACTTTGTGAATTGGAAAAGTGCCAACGCCATCTTTCTCCCAGCACTCGATTGTTTTTTCTGAAACAATGAGAAACGGGAATGCACCACATCCTAACACGTCTGACCACCTTGAACCTTTGTCGCGCTCAAGTAAGGCTACTATGTCGCCACTCGCGTAATGAAGTGTTCGTCCTTCGATCTTGCAGTAAGAAGTTTGACCAAAACCTTCTATCAGACTTCGTATCCAGGGGAATCCCCTTGTGTGAAAGAAATTATGACGTACACTAAAGAATCTTGGCATATTCAATCAACTCTATATCTTTGGCAGCTGCTGTCTGTGATGTAACTCGAATGGGAATGGAATGTCGCCAAACTTATCTTTCACGAACTCACGAGTGCGGGAATCACGGGTGTTTATGCTCACGTTGCCTTGCTTCCCGCACTCCTTGGTGCGGGAAACCAATCGCGGCAATTTCGTTTCCACGTGCTTGGACTCCGGTTCCTCGTCGTTTGTCCTCCGTCCTCCGTCGTCTTCATCACATCGCCAAAATTCGCCCGCAACTGGGACACAAAACAAGTTCGCTCCCCGACCGCACGCGCGAAGCCAAGCCAGTCGGCACGGTGACACCGCACATTCCGCACGCATCGCGGACAAGTTGCGCGACCGCGCGCCCGGCTTTGGCGCGCCGCAGTTGATCGTACTGCCGCAACGCGTCCGCATCGAGCGACGCGCGCGTGTGTTCGCGCGAGGTGCTCACGACGATGATGCGCGCATTCAGCGTATCGCGTTCGCGCGTGAGCCGCTCAACTTCGTTCGCGCGCGTTTGCTCGGCTTGTGCGAACGCGCGCGCGGTTTCGTCTGCGCGCGTTTGCGCTTGCTCGACCGCGTCCATCAACTCCAAGCGCGTTTCGTCGAGCGCACCACGTTGCCGCCGGTGCATTTGCAAATCCTTTTCGATGCTGTCGAGTTCCTTGGGAATTGTCACGCGTCCGCTGTAGAGCCGTTGCTCCACCTCGCGGATTTTCGCGTCGAGCGTTTGCGCTTCCAGGTCGCGATCGCGCAACGCGGCGGCGAGTTCCCCCAGTTTTTTGTGGGTGGCGTCGCGTTCGGCGCGCGTCGCGGCGAGCGGATCGCCGGCAAGCGCGGCGGCAATCGCGCGGACGCGCGCGGTTGCCTCATCGTGTTCGTGGTCGAGTGTGTGGAGCTGGGCGAGTAGGGCAATTCGGTTCATTGTGTTCACCTGGGAGCGCGAAATCACTCACTATCGTTCAATTTACAATACCTTAAACTTTGCCGAAACTTTCCTCACCCCCCTTGACAATCGTGGTTATGGTGTGGGATAATGCGGGCACGAAAGTGGGAAAAAATGGGGCGAAGTGGGGCGCATAGAGTTCTAGAACACGCGTTTCGTTCGCCCGGTGGGAAACCGAACGTATGTTCTTAGGTCTGAATCACCACACGATTGACGACAAAGGTCGCTTGACGTTGCCTGCCAAATGGCGGGCTGAACTCGCGTCCGGTGTGGTCGTCACGCGCGGGTTGGACGAGTGTCTCTTTGTTTTCCCCCAAGCCAAGTTTGAAAGTATCGCCGCCGAGATTGATCAGGCGGGCATCGAGTTTGCGGATGCTCGCGCGTGGGCGCGTTATCTTGCCGGGATGGCGGAACAAATCGAAGTGGACAAGCAAGGGCGCATTTTGCTGCCGGAAAATCTGCGTCAGTTTGCGAAGTTGAACGGTGAAGTTGTCGTGCTCGGTGTCGTGAGTCGCATCGAGATTTGGAATCCCGCCAAGTATCGCGAAAACAATCTGTCGGTCGAATCGAATGCGGCGGTCGTCGCCGAGCGGATGGGGCACATCATGCACCGCGCGGCGCAGTCCTAGTCGCGATGGCGCACGTACCTGTACTTTACCAGCCCATCATCGAGTACCTCGCCCCGCATCCCGGCGGTCGCTACATTGACGCGACGTTGGGTGCGGGCGGACACGCGGCAGGCATCCTCGATGCGTCAGCGCCGGACGGGCGATTGCTCGGTCTGGATGCTGACCCTGCCGCGTTGTCTATCGCGCGAGAAAACCTGGCGCGCTTTGGCGAACGCGTGATGTTCGTGCATTCGAACTTTGAACATTTGCGCGAGGTCGCGGCGGCGCACGATTTTATTCCGGCGGACGGTATTGTACTCGATATTGGATTATCGTCAATGCAGTTGGCGGATGCGGCGCGCGGTTTTTCGTTCGCGAGCGAAGGCGCGCTCGACATGCGTTTCAATCCCGATCTCGAAACGACTGCCGCCGACCTGGTCAACTCGCTCGACGAAGCCGAACTCGCCGATTTGATTTTCGAGTACGGCGAGGAGCACGCTTCGCGGCGCATCGCCCGCGCGATTGTGTACGCACGACCGATCACGACCGCGGCGCAACTCGCGGCGGTCATCGAAAAATCCATTGGGCGACGCGGCGGCATTCACCCGGCAACGCGCACGTTCCAAGCGTTGCGGATCGCGGTGAATCGTGAGTTGCAAGTGCTCGAACATGTTTTACCGCAAATCGTGGATGTGCTCGCGGTCGGCGGGCGCATCGCATTGATCGCGTTCCATTCGCTCGAAGATCGCATCGTTAAAAACTATTTTCGCTCGTGCGCGCAACTGCATGTGCTGACCAAGCATCCGTTGCAAGCGACGCGCGAAGAAGAACTCGCAAATCCGCGCAGTCGCAGCGCCAAGTTGCGTGTGGCGGAGCGAAGACCCCCACCCTAGCCCTCCCCCGTTGCTTTGCAACAGGGGAGGGGGAATAGTTGTATGCCTGAACCGATTCAACGGCACGACGAACAAACGAATCCGAATCCATTTGGTTTGACCAGCGCGCGCCTGGCGATGATCGGCGCGATTGTGCTTGCGTTCTTTTGGGTGATGTACGTGCGACAGGCGAGTCAGACGACCTTGACCGGGCAACGCGCGTACGAAATTCAACAAGAGACCGAGCGCATCAAGCGCGAAAATATGCAATTGGAAATTGACATCGCCGCGTTGACCGCGCCAGCGCGCATTGCGGAACGCGCGCGGGCGTTGGGCTTGCGTCCGACGCTGCCGTCCCAGGTTCAGTACATGGTCATCAAGGATTTTCCGACCGAGAATCCGCAACCGTTGACGAGTTGGCAGACCTTGCCGGTTGCGCGCTCGACTACCTGGTTGGAAGCGGTGCGCGTCAACCTGGGCTTGTCGCCGCGTCCACCGACTTTAACCGGTCCGTGAGGTTTGGATGTCCGCACAAACGTTGCCCCGCGCACCAGCGCGCATGCGCTTGGCGCTTTACGTTCTCGCCGCGGTGGGGGTCATCCTCGCCGGGCGTTTATTCTATTGGCAGATCATCGAATGGGATAAACTGAACGCGCTTGCGATCAAACAACAAACGATCAATACAGAAATTCCGCCGCATCGCGGTAGTATTCGCACGAGCGATGGATTGTTGCTCGCGGCGGATCGGTACTTGTATTCGGTTCGCGTGACGTACAAAATGACGCGCGACCCGCAAGATCAAATCAAAATCGCGGGCGAGTTGGCGGCGGTGCTCGGTCAACCGATCGGCACGGTGGTGGGCAAACTCCAGTCCGATAAACCGGACTGGCTCGCGCGCGACGTGACCGCGCCGGTGGGCGAAGCGATCATCGCGCTCAAAGAAAAATACAAACTGACGAATCTGGAAATCGAGACGCGCCTCACGCGCTATTATCCAGCCGGCGCGCTGGCGGGACCGGTCGTTGGGTTTGTGAACGTCGAGCGCAAGCCCTCGTCCGGCGTTGAAGCATCCTTGCACAAGGAACTGACCGGCAAGCCGGGCAAGTTGAACGCGGTCGGCGATGCGATGCGCGATGTGATTCCGTTCGACGTGCCGGCGAACATCGCGGCAGAAGATGGCGCGGATATTACCTTGACGATTGACGCGACGATGCAGCGCATCGTCGAAATGGAACTGGCGAACGCGCTGCGTGCGACGCGCGCGGCGAGCGGTTCGATCATCGTGCTCGACCCCAAGACCGGCGCGGTGCTCGCGCTCGCCGTGTTGCCCTCCGCCGATCTGAACGCGTACTATGAACCGGCGAATCAAGACCGATACAAGAACACCACGGTGAGCGCGTTGTACGAACCTGGGTCGGTGTTCAAGGTCATCACGCTCGCCGCGGCGTTGGATGCGCGCACGGTGACGCCGGCGACGGTCTTTGAGGATATCGGTTATATTGATTTCGGCGGCGCGCACATCGAGAATCACGACAAGAAGGCGTACGGTCGCGTAACCTTGACGGACGTGATGCGCCACTCGCTCAACGTCGAAGCGGTCAAGATGAGCGTCGGGATGGGTGCGGAACGCTTTTATCAATACGTCCGCGATTTTGGTTTTGGCTCGATCACGCGCATCGAACTGATGCCCGAACTGGCGGGCGATGTCAAATCGCCGGGCGACGGCATCTGGCGCGATGTCGAACTCGCGACGAATGCGTTCGGGCAAGGAATTTCGGCGACGCCGCTGCAAATGGCGCGCGCGATGGCGGCGGTGGCGAATCAAGGCAAATTGATGCGCCCGTACATCGTCAAAGAAGCGCGCGAATCGTCCGGTCGCCGCAACGTGGTTCAATCGCAATCGGTGCGCCAGGTGATTCGCCCGGAGACTGCGCAGATCGTCACGCGCATTCTCGCGGACTCGATTCTCGCGGAATCGTCGAACAAGGCGCTTGTGCCGGGGTATCGCGTCGCGGGGAAAACGGGGACGTCGCAAATTTCCGGCATCGGCGGGTACGAAAAAACCGGGACGGTCGCGTCGTTCGCAGGTTACTTGCCGGCAGATGATCCCAGGTTTGTGATTCTCGTGAAGCTGGATCGCCCGCAAACCTCCGAATGGGGTTCGCAAGTTGCGTCGCCGGTGTTCGCCGAAGTAGCCAAGCAGTTGGTCGCGTTGGTGGGTCTGCCGCCGGACGCGGTGCGGTTGGGCAAATAGTTAGGCAACAGTGAACAGTGAACAGTGCTAACACTTGCCGATATTTTCCAGGCATTGTTGAACATGCGACCAGAGGGCGCGCAGCGAATCGCGATTCCGCACGTGGTCGTGGATTCGCGGCAGGCGCGGGCTGGTTCGTTGTTTGTCGCGCTCAAAGGTGAAACGCGCGACGGTCACGATTTCATCGGTGATGCGTTGGCGCGCGGCGCGGCGGCGGTGTTCGCCGAAGCGCGCGCCGCGGGGCTGGGGCTAGGTCCGAGTGTGCACTTGTATGATCTCAATCAAATCGGTGCTGCCGGGTTGCAACCTAGCCCCACGCCCCTCGTCCCCGCCGTTTTCATTGCGCCGTCGAGTTTGGGCGCGCTGCAACAGCTCGCCGCGTTTTGGCGCAAGCAGTTCGCGCAATGCCAGGTCGTCGGCGTGACGGGAAGTGTCGGCAAAAGTTCGACCAAGGAATTGATCGCCGCGGTGTTGCGGCAACGTTTCCAGACACTCAAGAGCGAAGGCAATCTGAATAACGAAATCGGTTTGCCGTTGACCTTGTTGCAGTTCGACGAATCGTACACACGCGCGGTGCTCGAAATGGGGATGTACGCGATTGGCGAGATTCGCGAGTTGTGCGCGATTGCACAGCCGCGCATTGGCGTCGTGACGAACGTCGGTCCGTCGCACCTCGAACGCCTGGGCAGTCTCGAAAACATCGCGCGCGCGAAAGCCGAACTGGTTGAGGCGTTGCCGGAAAATGGCGTCGCGATTTTGAACGGCGATGACGAACGCGTTATCGCGATGCGCGAACACACACGTGCGCGCGTGATCTGTTATGGTTTGAATCCGCGTTGCGATGTGTGGGCGGACGAGATTGAAAGCCAGGGACTAGAAGGCATCGCGTTCGCGTTGCATCACCGCGACGAGGTTTTGCATGTGCGCGTGCCGCTCCTGGGTCGGCACAGCGTTCACACCGCGCTCGCGGCGGCGTGCGTTGGCATCGCGGAAGAAATGTCCTGGGATGACATCGTGCGCGGGCTGGGCGATGTCGCGGCGCAGTTGCGTTTGATCGCGGTGCCGGGCGAAAACGGTACGACACTGCTCGACGATTCGTACAACGCAAGTCCGGCGTCGTCGCTTGCCGCATTGAACCTGCTCGCCGAGTTGAGCGGACGCAAAATCGCGGTGCTCGGCGATATGCTCGAACTCGGCGAAATGGAAAAGCGCGGTCACGAAATTGTTGGCGGACGCGCGGCGCAAATCGTGGATGTGTTGATTGCGGTCGGCGCACGCGGCAAGTGGATTGGCGAAGCGGCGCGCGAATCCGGCATGTCGTCCGATCGCGTGTTCTTTGCGGACGATAACGCGCACGCGATTCAACTCGTGCGCCAGGTCGCGCGCGAAGGCGATCTGATTTTGATTAAAGGTTCGCGCGGCGCGGCGATGGAAGCGATTGTCGCGGCGCTGGCGAAACCGGAAAATGGGTACGCGGGAAAACACTGATGGCATGGGCATTGACTCTCGGCACCATTTCGTTTTTCATCGCCGTCGTGTGGGGTGGTCCGCTGATTCGGGCGCTCAAGGCGTACAAACTCGGCAAGCAGATTCGAATTGACGAGCCGACCAAGCATCAAGTGAAAACCGGCACACCGACGATGGGCGGGATTATGGTGCTCGTTCCCGTGGTGCTGATTACCGGCGCGCTAAACATCGCGAATTTATTGGGCAACACGTTCATCGGGCGTTCGATACTCGTGCCGATGACGACAATGGTGCTGTTTGGCATTCTCGGCGCGATTGATGATCTCGAAGGAATTCGCGGCAAGCGCCAAGGCGATGGGATGCGCGGGCGCGTCAAGTTTGCGTGGCAAGTCGGATTCGCGTTCGTCGTCGCGCTCGCGTTGCATTTCGTGCTCGATCTGCGAAGCATCGCGATTCCCGGCATCCCGGAAAAAATTGACATCGGACTGTTCTACGTTCCGATTGCAATGTTCTTCATCGTCGGTTTTTCGAACGCGGTGAATCTCACCGATGGTCTCGATAGTCTCGCCGGGTGGACAAGCGCGATTGCGTTTGTATGTTACGGCGTCGTCGCGTTTTTGCAGGGACAGGTGTACCTCGTCGTGTTCTGCTTTACGGTCGTCGGCGCATTGCTCGCGTTTTTGTGGTACAATGCTCATCCCGCCGAGCTGATTATGGGCGATATGGGCGCGCTGGCGCTCGGTGCGACGATTGCGGTCGTCGCGCTGATGACTGGGCAGTGGGTGCTGTTGCCGCTCATCGGTCTGGTGTTTGTCGCGGAAGCATTGTCGGTGATGATCCAGGTTTCGTACTTCAAGTGGACGCACGGCAAACGTTTTTTCAAAATGGCGCCGCTGCATTTGCATTTCGAGTTGCTGGGTTGGTCCGAGACCCAGGTCGTGCAACGGTTCTGGCTCGCGGCGTTGCTCGCGGGAATGCTGGGGATTGCGTTGGCGTTGCTGTAGTGGGGTAGTGCGATAGTGGGGTAGTGCGATAGTGCGATAGTTGTGGCGCATCAAGGAGGACACAACCGCGAATGATCTAAATGTGCTCAGCATCATCGGGCAGTTGAAAATGGGAATCCTCATTGACCATTTCGGTTTGTTCGGCACAGTGATTCGTCCGGTAAATTTTTCACGCGTTGCGACGGTCGGGTTGTTGATTGCAGTTGGGTATTTGATGGTGAGGTGAGGATCGCGATTGTTCACAGGGCAAATTATTATGATATTCAAACTCAATAAGGAAACGCAAAATCTCGAATCCTTTAGATCGAGTTGGATACCAAAAGAACTCGAATTAGAGAAATACCTACTTCCTCAGAAGGATTCAGATCAACTTATTTTGGAGCCCTCTGTTTTTGGGGAAGAGTTACTTTTGGTCAGTAACCAAGTCAAAACACGGGAGAAGAAGAGGTCCGATATTTTGGCTCTAGACCGTGCTGGCAATGCCGTCATAGTAGAGATCAAGCGCGATGTTGGGACACTCGGAGTGGAAACTCAGGCACTTCAATATTTGTCTGATTTCTCGTCGTATCAAGGACAGAATTTCATTGCACGCTTTGCGAAAAAAAACCAATCATTGGAAGAAAATATTCGAAGATTTCTTGGCGGCAATATTCCGATAGAAAATATCAACCGTCATAGCCGTGTCATTCTAATGGCTCGTAGCTTTGACCGTTCACTTTTCTCAATGGGTGAATGGCTCTCAAAAAGTGGTATCGCGTTTCGTTGTATCGAGTACACGCCTTTTGAAATCAACAACGAATTTTTCTTGAGTTTCTCTGTGGCGTTTGACCATTCTTCGGAACTTGCATACCCTCTGACTTTCCAGAGCCAAGCACGTGAACCAGGTTATTTCTGGCATAATATTGGCTTTGCCCAAGATGATTGGTGGGCATGGTTGGTCAGGAAAAGGCAGATTAGCACGGGTTTTAGCAATCAAGCCGGCGATGAGGGAGAGCAAATCCTGAAAAGTTATGTTGCGGGTGATGTGATTATAGCTTACGCTAAGGGTAAAGGTGCGGTTGGATGGGGCAAGGTTGAAAACCCTAACACCTACCATCTTTTGACTGCCGGCGATCCGGATGATCGGTTGAAGGGTACCCACTTGCACAGACTCCAAATTGCTTGGAAAGCCGTTGCACCACATTTGGACCAAGGGATTCGTCCAGAAATTCTACGCAAGGATTTTGGAATTTATCATCCGATAAGTACATCGGTGAGCATAGATGGCGATAAAGGAAGAAAACTAATCGTCCTATTGAACCAGAAGTTTGCAGCGTCGCCAAAAAAAGAGTAGGGTTGATGATTGACCTGCTCAATAAACGCGTCCTCGTTCTCGGTCTCGGCGTGCACGGTGGCGGGTTGGGTGTCGCCAAGTGGCTGGTTACACAAGGCGCGCGCGTAACCGTTACCGATTTGAAACGCGCGGACGAATTGCAATCGTCGTTGAAGGCATTAGACCAATTACCAATTACTTTTGTTTTGGGCGAACATCGCGAGCAGGATTTTCTCAACGCCGATTTGATCGTCCGCAATCCCGGCGTGCCGCGCGAATCGAAATGGTTACAATTCGCGCGCGAGCACAACATCCCGGTCGAAATGGAAATGGGGTTGTTTGTGCAAAAGTTGCCACGTGGCGCGGCGCAAATTGTGGGAATTACGGGAACGAAGGGAAAAACCACAACCACCTTGATGACCGGCGAAATTTTGAAACGCGCGAATCCGAAAACGGTCGTCGCCGGCAACTTGCGCGTGAGCGCGCTCGAATTGCTCGACCAGATTGACGCGGATACGCCAGTCGTGCTCGAACTGTCGTCGTGGCAACTCGAAGCATTTCCGCCGCATCAAATCAGCCCGCACATCGCGGCGATCACGAATATTTTTCCGGATCACCTGAATCGTTATCGCGATTTCGACGATTACGCGGATGCCAAACGAATTATTTTTCAGTATCAACAGCCGGGCGATTTTCTCGTTTTGAACTTTGACAACAAAGCGTCCACAAAACTCGCGCGCGGATTTGGTACGCTTGTATGGACAAGCTCTAGCCACGTCCTTAAGGGCGTGGCTGGGAGCGCGTGCCGTGAGCGTGAGTGGCTCGTGTGGAAGTGGGACGGCGCGACGCACAAGGTTCTGCGCGTAAACGATTTGCGTATGCCCGGCGAGCACACCCTCGCGAACGCGCTCACCGCGATTGCGCTGGCATCGCTCGCCGGCGCGACGCCGGAGCAGTGCGCGGACGCGTTGCGCGAATTTCGCGGTGTGCCGCATCGCCAAGAGTTCGTGCGCGAGTTGAACGGCGTGCGTTACATCAACGACACGACGGCAACCGCACCGGCGGCGACCATCGTCGCGATTGAAACGTTCGCGCCGAGCGCCACGGGCATCGTGCTCATCGCCGGCGGCGCGAGCAAATCGCTCGCGTTCGACGAGCTGGCGCGCGTGATCGCGAGCAAAGTGCGCGCGGTAATTCTGCTCGAAGGCAGTGCGACAGACCAACTCGCGAGTGTGTTATCGAACGAAATCATCGCGGGACGTTTTGACAATTTGGAACGCGCGGTTGCGCGCGCGCGTGAAATCGCGCAAGAAGGACAAGTCGTTCTGCTTTCGCCGGGCTGCGCGAGCTTCGGCATGTTCGCGAACGAGTTTGAACGCGGGGAGCAGTTTAGACAAATAGTCAACAGTCAACAGTAGACAGTTTTCTGGCGACAGACGACAGACGACTGGAGGATCAATGACCGCACAATCAAACACACGACCACTCGGTTCGATGTTCAAAATAGATTTCGTCCTGTTCGGCATCGTCGGCGCGCTTGTCGCGGTTGGCTTGGTGATGGTGTGGAGCGTCACCTTCGGTCCGCGCGTCAGCGCGGGGAACGACCCGATGACGGCGGTGATGAAGCAAGGTCTGTTCGCGGTCATCGGTCTCGTCGCGCTGATCGTGTTCTCCCAACTCGATTATCATTTGTGGGGCAAGCTCGCGTTGCCGATGATGGCGGTCACGCTGCTCGTGCTCGGCGCGTTGCTCGCGCTCGATCCCAAGTTCGGCTCGCGGCGTTGGTTGTTCGACGGCTCGATTCAGCCGGGTGAAATCGCGAAATTCACGATCATCGTTTACATCGCGAAATGGTTGTCGTCCAAGGGCGACAAATTGCGTCACATCACGTATGGCTTGTTGCCGTTCGCGGTCATCGTCGGGATCGCGTGCGGATTGATCGTGTTGCAACCGAACCTGAGCACCGCGATCATTATCGCGCTCTGCGCGCTCGCGATGTTTTTCATCGCCGGGGCGGACCTGGTTCAATTCGCGTTCCTGTTGATCGTGGGCGGCGTGACCGGCTCGGTCATCGTCTACAAAATGCCGCACGCGTTCGACCGCTGGATCAAGTTTGTGCAAGACCCGCTGTCGCTCGGCGACGAAGGATTGCAAATCGCCGAGACCTTGATCTCGTTGGGCACTGGCGGTTTTGTTGGACGCGGGCTGGGCGCGGGGCTGGGCAAGTACGGCTGGGTGCCTGCCGCGCACACCGATAGTATTTTCGCGATGCTGGGTGAAGAAACTGGGTTGCTCGGTACGCTCGCCGTGCTCGCGCTGTTTCTCGCGCTCGCGTATCGCGGCTTTCGCATCGCCGCGCGCGCCAAGGATCCGTTCGGTCAAGTGCTTGCGTCGGGTTTGACGTTCTGGTTGATCTTTCAAGCGTTCGTGAATGTCGCCGTCGTTACCGCGAGCATCCCATTTACCGGCGTGCCGCTCCCGTTCATTTCGTACGGCGGCTCGTCGTTGGTAGCCACACTCGTCGCGGTCGGTGTGTTGCTCAGCATTTCGCGCGGCGAAACTACATCGAAGGAAGCGAATGCGTCTTTTGATTTCGGGTGGCGGCACGGGGGGACACGTGTACCCCGCGTTGACCGTCGCCGACGCGATGCGGAACCGCGCGCGCGTTGAGTTGATGTACCTGGGTCGCGCCGACAGCGTCGAGTCGCGTTTGGCGGAACGCACGGGCATTCCGTTTCGCGCGATGGAGACTGGGCAGGTGCGCGGCATGTCGCCCTGGATTGCCGCGCGCAGTTTGTGGCGAATGTATCGCAGCGTCGGCACGGTGCGCGCATTCATCCGCGAGTTTCAACCGAACGCGGTGTTTGTGACCGGCGGCTACGTCAGTGCGCCGGTGATTTGGGCGAGTGCGGCGGAAAAAATTCCGAGCGTGATCTATTTGCCCGATCTCGAACCGGGCTGGGCGATTCGCGCGACTGCGCGCTGGGCGACGCGTGTCGCCGTGTCGTTTCCGCAAGTCGAAAAACATTTCGCGCGCGGCAAGGCGGTGGTGACCGGATATCCGGTGCGTTCGGCATTTTTTCAAGTAAATCGAAACCAGGCGCGCGCGAAATTCCAACTCGACGCGCACGCGCCGACCGTCGCGATTTTTGGTGGCAGTTCCGGCGCACATCACATCAATCAAGCCGTCGTCGCGAATCTCGATGCTCTCGCGCGCATCGCGCAGGTGATTCACCTGACCGGGCGCGCGGATGAATCCTGGGTCGGCGAGCAGGTCGTGAAATTGCCGGACGCGTTGCGTCAGCGTGTGCGCGCGTTCGGCTATCTCGACGACGATGTGCCGGACGCGCTCGGCGCGGCGGATGTCGTGGTGGCGCGCGCGGGCGCGGCGACGCTCGGCGAATTTCCGGCGCTCGGCTTGCCGGCGATTCTCGTCCCCGGTCCGTACGCCGGACTGCATCAAGAACGCAACGCCGATTTTCTCGTGACGCGCGGCGCGGCGCGCAAGATCAACGATGCCGCGCTCAAAGACGAATTACTGCCAATGCTCAAACAATTATTTGCGGTACCGGAAAAATTGAACGCGATGCGCGACGCGATGCACGCGCTCGCGCAACCACGCGCGGCGGAGAACCTGGCGGATTTGTTGCGAGAAATCGCAATTCGCAATTCGCAATTCGCGGGATCGCAACCATGACCCAACGCGTTCACCTCGTTGGCATTGGTGGCATCGGCTTGTCCGCGATTGCGCGAGTGTTGCTCGCGCGTGGCGAGGTGGTGTCCGGCTCGGATTTGCAGGCATCGCCGATCACGGACGAACTCGCGCGATTGGGTGCGCGGATCAGCATCGGGCATCGCGCGGAAAATATCGGCGAGGTGGATCTCGTGCTCGCCACATCCGCCGCGCCGGAGGACAATCCGGAAATCATCGCCGCGCGGCGACGCGGGATTCGCATCGCGCGACGGTACGATTTTTTTCCGGAACTCACCGCCGGCAAAACGACGATTGCGATTGCGGGCACGCACGGCAAGACGACGACGACCGCGATGATCGCGGTGATTCTCGCCGATGCCGGACTCGACCCGGACGCGATTGTCGGCGGCATCGTGCCGGAGCTGGGTGGCAATGCGCGCGCGGGGCAGGGCAAATATTTTGTCGTCGAGGCGGACGAGTACGATCGCGCGTTCCTGGGTTTGCGTCCGACGATTTCTGTTGTCACGAGCATCGAGATGGACCACCCGGACAAGTTTCGCGATCTGGACGATGTGACGAGCGCGTTTCGTGAATTTATCGCGCTGACCCCGGTCTATGGCTGGGTGATCGGGTGCGGCGATTCGGAACGCGTCGCGCGCGAGTTGGAGGGAGCGCGGGCATGGGCAGTGCGTTACGGCTTCGACGCGGAGAACGATTGGAGCGCGAGCGCGATTCGATCCAACGCGGATGGGGGGAGCGATTTCACGGTTTGGCTGCGCGGCGAACGCATCGGCGATTTTCGTTTGCGGATCCCGGGCAAGCACAATGTGCTGAACGCGCTTGCGGCACTCGCGGTGGCGCATCTCGTCGACGTGGATCTGAACGCGGCGAAACAAACCTTGCGTCATTTTCGCGGCGCGGCGCGACGATTCGAAATCAAAGGCGAGTTTAACGGTGTGACGATGGTGGACGATTACGCGCATCATCCGACCGAAATTCGCGCAACGCTCAACGCGGCGCGCCAACGTTTTGCCGGGAAAAATATCTGGGCGGTATTTCAACCGCACACGTACACGCGCACGCAAGCCCTGCTCGACGAATTCGCGCAAGCGTTTGCGGACGCGGACCACGTCATCGTCACCGAGATCTTCGCCGCGCGCGAACGCGAAACGCGCGGGGTGAGCGGCGCGGACATTGTCGCGCGGATGTCGCATCGCGACGCGCGGTTTCTCGCGACCCACGATGAATGTGTCGCGTATTTGCAAGCGCACCTGCGCGCGGGGGATGTGCTAATCACGCTCGGCGCGGGAGATGGATACCGCATCGGCGAGCGCGTAGCTGGGGGCACGCTATGATTGATATCGTCCATTTTCGGAGTTGGGTTTTTTGGTGGGGCGCATTGACCGCCAGTATGTTCATTCAAGACTGGCTGAACCAAATCGCCGCGTTCTTTCGCGCGCCCGACATCTTCGATAAAACGAAATTACCGTTCAGCGTCATTCCCGGTCTCAACACATGGATCAACGATGTTGCAACACGCATTCCGCAAAGCGTCGAATTCAAACCGAATCAAGTAATTCTGATTGCCGGACCGGTCAAGGTCGAAGGGTGGATGCTCGCGATTCTATTCGGCGTTTTGATCTTATTGCTCGCGTTTCGATACTATCGCCACGCGTTACGCTCCAGCGCCTGGTTCGACGATTTCTTTGCGATTTTTTTGGTCTACCTGGTTTTGCGGATCGAAGAAAATATCCTGGCAATTTCGAGTGTGCCGATCTTGTCGGGCGTGCGCGACTTTTTGAAAAATCCGACGTCGGCGTTCGTCACACTCTTAATCCTTACCTTGTTCTTGGTTTTCTTCGGTGAGGGCTTTCGCAGCAAGCACGCGTTCTGGCGCGCCATTGCCGAGATCACCCTGGTCGCGCTCGTGTTGTATCCCGGCGAAGCCGCCGGCGCGATCGCTTGGGTCATCGAAGGGTTTGCTAATTTTGGCGCGTATCTTGGAGACAGCCGCAATCTCAATTTCGCCGCACTGTGGGGGCTGTTTGGGATGGGCTTGGCGTTGCAACGCATTTTCGTTCCACAACCCGGTGAAACCGGTGGCGGTGGCGGTGGCGGTGGCGGCGGTGGCGAGAAAGGTGGCAAAGGTGGCGGCGGTGACGGCGGTGGTCTCAAGTTGAAAATGCCATGGAAACGCGCCTAGCCGCTCTGCGCGAGGCGCTGGGCGCACGCGCGCAAGTGAAAGCGCCGCTTGCGCCGCGCACGACGTTTCGCGTTGGCGGTCCCGCCGATTTGCTCGCCGAAGCGAAAACGCTGGACGAGTTGTTCGCGTTCGTAAAACTCGCGCGGCAAAATAATGTTCCGATTTTCATCCTGGGCAATGGCTCAAACATTCTGGTACGCGATGGCGGCATTCGCGGACTCGTGATCGAAAATCACTGCGCGAATTTTTCGCTGGATGTTACAAATTCAGAACGCACGATTCTGCGCATCGAAAGCGGCGCGTCGCTCCCTGGTGTTGCGAATCGTCTCGCGCGGCAAGGATGGTCGGGATTCGAGTGGGCGATTGGCGTGCCGGGCACGTTCGGCGGCGCGATTGTCGGGAACGCCGGCGCGCATGGCGGTTGCATCGCGGACAACCTTGTGCACGTCACGATTCTCGACGCGGCGGGCGCGATGCGCGAGTTACCCAAGACGGATTGCGCGTTCGAGTACCGTTCGAGCCGGTTCAAACGCGGGCGCGATGAAATCGTGCTGCGCGCGGATTTCGAGATGAAACACGACGACCCAGCCGCGTGCGTCGCGCGGATGAACGAGTACACCGAACGTCGTCGTCGTTCGCAGCCGACCGAAGCGAGTGTCGGCTCGATGTTCAAGAACCCGCCCGGTGATTACGCGGGGCGATTGATCGAGCAAGCCGGACTCAAGGGCACGCGCATCGGCAATCTCGAAGTGTCACGCGTGCACGCAAACTTTTTTGTGAATCATGGCGGCGCGACGGCAGGCGATGTTCTGCAATTGATCGAACTCGTGCGCGGCAAGGTGCGCGATGTGTTTGGGATAGAGTTAGAGTTAGAGATAGAGATCGTTGGCGTAGGATGATATTTGCGATTTGCGATTTTTGATTTTCGATTGCTCCGCGCGCCAAATCAAAAATCGCAAATCGCAAATCGAAAATCAGAAATGGCAAAGAAAATTCGGGTCGGCATCATCTTTGGCGGCAGGTCCGGCGAGCATGAAGTTTCGCTCGCATCGGCGCAAGGTGTTGCGCGCGCGATAGACCACGAGAAATACGATGTCGTGATGATCGGCGTCACTAAACAGGGACGCTGGCTCGCGGGCGACAAGGCGCTGGCGCAACTCATCGCGGCGAGTCCATCGCTCTTGCTCAAATCCGGCGAAGCAGTGAACGACGAAACGGTCGCGCTCAATGGTAAATCGCTCGTGCCGACGACGACCGAGGCGTCGCCGCTCGGCGCGATTGATGTTGCGTTTCCGCTCATTCACGGACCGATGGGCGAGGATGGCACGGTGCAGGGTTTGCTCGAACTCGCGGATATTCCGTACGTCGGCGCGGGCGTCGCGGCGAGCGCGGTCGGGATGGACAAGGCGTTGATGAAAGCCATCTTTCACGCGGAGGATTTGCCGATTCTCGATTGGATGGTCGTTCTGCGCCGCGACTGGGAACTCCGTCCCGAGGATACGATTCGGCGCGTCGAAGCCGAGTTTGGTTATCCGTGCTTTATCAAACCGGCGAACCTGGGTTCGAGCGTCGGCGTGAGCAAGGCGCACAACTGGGACGAACTGACCCAAGCCCTGACGACCGCGGCGCAGTACGATCGCAAACTCATCGCCGAACGCGCCGCGCAAGACGCGCGCGAGATCGAGTGCAGCGTGCTCGGCAATGACGAGCCTATCGCTTCGCTGCCGGGCGAGGTCGCGCCGCATCGCGAGTTTTACGATTATGCCGCCAAGTATGACGAGACCGCCGGCACCGATTTGATCGTCCCCGCCGATTTGCCGCCGGATGTGACGCGCGCGGTGCAGGGCTTGGCGGTGCGCGCGTTCAAAGCGATTGACGCGAGCGGCATGGCGCGCGTAGATTTTTTCATCGAGCGCGCGACGAACCGAATTTTTGTAAACGAAATCAATACGATTCCGGGGTTCACGGCGGTTTCGATGTACCCGCGCATGTGGGAGAAGAGCGGCGTGCCGTACCCCGAGTTGATTGATCGCCTGATTCAACTCGCGCTCGAACGCCACGCCGACAAAAAACGTTCCAAATCGGAATATTGAGTAATTTATCGAGACTGGAACATTGTTGCCGGAAAGATCGGAAAATTTACCGCAGAGGCGCAGAGAACGCAGAGTTGTTGGAGAAAATTTCTCTGCGACCTCAGCGCACTTTGCTCGCTTCGCAGTCTACGTTAAGACTGATTTTCGGTTGCAATACTACAGTGTCAATTTGCCGACTATAAACTCAACATGAGTCCAACCACACCGCTTCAACGTCAAAACAACCGGCGCGCGCCAACGCGCCGAACGAATACGCGTACGCGCTATCAAATTGCCGCGCCGCTCGTCGCGCCGCGTGCGTTTCCGGTGGTAGGCGTGTTGACCCAGGTTCCGCGCGTCAAGTGGTTCGCCTTGTTGCTGATCACGGTGTTGACCGCGCTCCTCGTATTGTTCTTCAACACCGATTGGTTTTATGTGTACGATGTTGAAGTGTCTGGGATGAGGTCGCTCACGCGCAAAGAGGTCGAGAAGGCAAGCGGGATTGTCGGCTGGAATATCTTTTTCATCGAGCCGAGCCAGGTGCAGACGTACGTTGCGACCTTGCCCGAAGTGAAGGCGGTCGAGGTGGGCACCGCCTTGCCGAACCGTGTGACGATTCACATCGTCGAGCGGCTACCGGAAGTGATTTGGATTCGCGGCAACGAGAATTACTGGGTCGCGGATGATGGCATGATTATGTTGGCGCGTGCGCCGCGTCCCGAATTGGTGGTGATACGTGATTTAGATTTCCGCGCGATGGTGATCGGCAAACGCGCGCCGCTCGACGCCTTCGCGGCGCAGCGCGCGTTGCGCCAGGTGTGGCGCGATGCGCCGCGCGCGTTCGACTGGTCACGCGCGCGCGGACTGGCGTTCACCGACGAGCGCGGCTGGAAAATCTATTTGGGCGACGCGAGCGAAATGGCGGGCAAACTCGCGCGCTATCGCGCGCTCGTCGCGACGTTGATCGCGCAAAACAAGCGCGTGAATTTCATTGACCTGGGAAAAGGCGATCCGTTTTATCAGTGATGGATGACCGGCTGTTTTTTGTGATTTGTTAATGTTGGTGACTGCACAGACTTGCCACAGGGAAATAAGGGAAACAAGGGAAAAACCAGAATTCCTCTGTGACTGATATTGGACAGGACTGGGCAGTTGTCATTGTGGAGCGAACTATGACGACACCGATTGCGGCTCTGGATATTGGCACGACGAAAACGTGTGCGTTGATCGGCGAGATCAACGACGCGGGTGTGACGCGCATCCTGGGTTGCGGCGTCGAACCCTCGCGCGGAATTCGCAAGGGCGTGGTGACGGATGTGAAGGAAGCGTCGCTCGCGATTGCGGGGGCGATGCAACAAGCCGAGCGCGTCGCGGGCATCGCGATCCCAGAGGTGTACGTCGGCATCGCGGGCGCGCACATCCAGTCCACCAATTCGCGCGGCGTGGCGGGGATTCACGGCGGGCGCGGGATCCTGTCTGAAGATATCGCGCGGGCGATGGAAGCCGCCGAAGCGATTGCGGTCCCGCAGAATCGCGAAATCATTCACGCGATTCCACGCGGATACATGCTCGATGGACAGGACGGTATCAAAGACCCGTTGGGGATGATCGGTTTTCGTTTGGAGGTCGAAGCGCATATCGTGACCGGCGCGATCTCCTCGATCCAAAATTTGGTCAAGGCAGTCGAAGGCGCGGGACTGCGCGTGATAGACCTCGCGCTCGAACCGATTGCGGCAGGGCAAGCCGCGTTGACGACGTCGGAAAAAGAAATGGGTGTGGTGCTCGCGGACATTGGCGGCGGCACGACCGACATCGCGATTTTTATTGACGGGAGTGTGTGGCACACGGTCATCTTGCCGACGGGCGGCATTCACATCACGAACGATCTCGCAGTCGGTTTGCGGACGCCGTTCGACGCGGCGGAAGAAATGAAAGTGATGTACGGTCACGCGGATCCGAATCAAATCGCGGATACGGAATTGATTGACGTTGCCGCGTTCGGCGAAGAGGGCAGGCGCACCGTCTCGCGTCACGACATCGCGGAGATCGTGCACGCGCGAGTGGATGAAATGTGTCAGATGATTCTTACCGAGGTCAAGCGTTCGGGGTACGATAATTTGTTGCCCGCGGGCGTCGTGTTGTGCGGCGGGACGGCGGAACTTGCCGGCATCAAGACGATTGCGCGCGAAGCGTTGCAAATGCCGGTGCGCGTCGGCGCGCCGCGCGATCTCGAGGGCTTCACCGATCGCGTTTCCGCGCCGGCGTATGCGACCTCGGTCGGTTTGTTGCAGTGGGGCTGGCAAGAGTCGCTGCAAAATTCAAATGTGAAAGCATCGCGCAACGGACACAGCAAAGGTGGCAATCCGTTGGGGCGACTGTTTGGGTGGACAAAGCATTTGCTTCCAGAATGAAAAATTAGCAAAAGGGGCTTGACAGAAGGGTTTTGTTGGGGTAAAATCTCATCACCTATACAAAATCTCGGTGTTTTTTGCCGCTTTTGCCACTAGATGTGGGGGTGCTTATGGGTACGCCAAAGAACGTTGTGGTTGACGTAAAAGGGCAGTCGCCGAGCCAAAAGCCAGTTGAATCGCGCGGGCACGACGCGCGCAAGGAGGCGAAAGCGATGTTGCCGGAAAAAGGGAACGGCGCGGAAAGTTTCGCTGACATCAAAGTCATCGGTGTTGGCGGCGGTGGCACGAACGCGGTCAACCGCATGATCTCCGAGGGTTTGCACGGCGTGACGTTCCTCGCGGTCAACACGGATGGTCAGGCGTTGATGCATTCGCGCGCGCCGCAGAAAATTCGCATCGGCGATAAACTGACGCGCGGCTTGGGCGCGGGCGGCGATCCAGGCATCGGCGAAAAAGCCGCGGAGGAATCTTCCGAAGATTTGTACGACGCGCTCGTCGGTTCCGATATGGTTTTCATCACCGCGGGGATGGGCGGTGGCACGGGCACCGGCGCCGCGCCGGTCATCGCGCGCATCGCAAAGGAAGCCGGCGCGTTGACGATTGGCGTCGTGACCAAGCCCTTTACGTTTGAGGGTCCACGTCGTCGCGGCGCGGCGGATGATGGGTTGAACAAACTTAAGGATTCGGTGGATACGCTCATCATCATCCCGAACGATCGCTTGCTCGAAGTCGCGGACAAAAAAGTGTCGCTGCAAAATGCGTTCCGCGTCGCGGACGATGTGTTGCGGCAGGGCATTCAGGGCATCAGCGAACTCATCACCGTCCCAGGTCTCATCAATCTCGATTTCGCCGACGTGCGCACGATCATGGGCGCGGGCGGCGCGGCGTTGATGGCGATCGGGCGCGCGACCGGCGAGAATCGCGCGATTGCCGCCGCCGAAGCGGCGATCCAAAGCCCGTTGCTTGATGTGCGAATTGATGGCGCGCGCGGCGTGTTATTCAACGTCACTGGCGGCGAAGACTTGACTTTGCACGATGTGTACGAAGCCGCAGAAATCGTGCGCCGCGTTGCCGATCCCGATGTAAATTTGATTTTTGGCGCGGTGATCAATCCGGAAATGAAAGACCAAGTCCAAGTGACCGTGATCGCGACGGGATTTAGCACCAACGCGAAACGGCAGACTGGCTCGGGGCAAGCGGCGAGTAACGTCGTCGTTGCGCCGGGCCGCAAAACGATCGAATTCCCAATGATGGCGGCGCGTCCTCCTGCCAAAGAGGACGAACTCGATATTCCCTCATTTCTGCGTCGTCGCGCGCAGTCGTAACTGGCACACATCGAAAATCAAGCACACGGTTCATCGCCGTGTGCTTTTTTTGTTGCGCGGAAATTGATCGGCGAATTTTTTGGCGAACGTTTCTTTTGCCATGATCGCCCGAATGGAGTAGTATTCCTTTCCTACCCAGTCCCAACACCCAGCATGACGTTAAGATTTCGCAACCACGCGTATTTTTTAAGGAAAGACTATTGCGTCACAAAACAACTTGTGCTACACTGTCTCCGCACAACAAGTGGTGTTGTACGGATGTTCGACACAATCGGTTGGGGTTAGATTAGCACAATCGTTGCTCAAGTCAGCATCAAACTCCAGTTTCTTGTGCAATTTTTATCTTCGCAGAGGTCCCTATGCAGTGTCCATACTGTGGCAAGCCCGAAAACAAAGTGATTGACACGCGCGAATCCGACGAGAGTATTCGCCGCCGCCGGCAGTGCCTGCACTGCAACAAACGCTACACCACGTACGAGCGCATCGCGCAAACCGGGTTGATGGTCATCAAACAGGATGCGCGGCGCGAAGCATTCGACCGCCAAAAATTGATGGGCGGCATCGTCAAGGCATGCGCCAAACGCCCCGTGCCGATGGAAGCCATCGAAGCGATGGTGGATGAAATCGAAATGCAATTGCACGCGCTCGGCAAGCCCGAAGTGGACTCGCAGAAAATCGGGCAGATGGTGATGGAACGCCTCCGCATTCTCGACGATGTCGCGTACGTTCGTTTCGCGTCGGTGTATCGCCGCTTTGCCGATCTCGATTCGCTCGCGAACGAGATTCAACGCCTCAAAGAGCGGAAACAACGCGAAGCGGAAGAGCGCAATCAAGTGCGCTTGGGACTGTAACTGCTATGCTTGTTTCTTCTTCGTACTTCCTCGTTGTCGTCTAATCAACGTCTGCAAACCTCTGAGGGCGGGCAATCCTCACGCGGTTTGCCCGCTCTCGCTTTTTGTACGAACCATTGCACGTCGAACTGTACGTCGAATCCCAATGTTCCAAAAAGGAGTTGGAATGACCCAGTCGCTCGATACGAATGTGCGCGTCATGTCGTCCGCGCCCGCGCGCCGTCCAATCAATCTTACTCCGAACGCGCGCGTCGTGCTCGAGAAGCGGTACCTGCGGCGCGGTATGGATGGCAAACCGGCGGAAACGCCGGAAGAAATGTTCGACCGCGTGGCGCGCACGGTCGCCGAACCGGAATCACTCTACGGCGGCGATGTCGCCGCGATGCGCGAACGATACTATGAACTGTTGACCGACCTGCGTTTCTTCCCCAACTCTCCCACGTTCACCGGCGCGGGCACACCCCTGGGACAACTGGCGGCGTGTTTCGTTCTGCCGATCACGGACGACATGGGGCGTGATTCGCGCGGTATTTTTTCGACGCTGCGCGCGGCGGCGTTGATTCAACAGACTGGCGGCGGCAACGGTTTTTCGTTTTCGCGTTTGCGCCCGCGCGGTGATCGCGTTGCGACGAGCGCGGGTGTGGCGACGGGTCCCGTCGGTTTTTTGCGCGTGTACGACACCGCGTTCGGCGAGGTGGCTCAGGGCGGCACGCGAAGGGGCGCCAATATGGCTGTCCTTCGCGTGGATCATCCGGACATTTTCGATTTCATAAAGTGCAAGACCGATGAAGGCGCGGTGTGCAATTTCAACATTTCGGTTGGCATCACCGACGCGTTTATGCAAGCCGTCGAAAGCGACAGCGATTTCGATCTGGTCAATCCGCGCGATGGCAAAGTGTGGCGCACGGTGCGCGCGCGCGAATTGTTCGATGAAATCGTCAAGCACGCGCATCACAACGGCGAACCTGGGATGTTATTTCTCGATGCGGCGAATCGCAGCAATCCTGTGCCGCATCTGTACGAGTTGGAAGCGACGAATCCGTGCATTACTGGTGAGACGCTGGTTTACACTGAGAACGGTTTGCGCCGCGCGGATGAACTGGCGAAACAAAATGTGCCGATGCGCGTTGCGACAGATGGGCGTTTTGGCATGGACTCATTGATGTCTTCATCACCGATGTTTGCGACCGGCGTCAGAGACGTGTATCGTTTGATGACGCGCGAAGGGTACGAACTTCGTCTCACCGCGAATCATCGCGTGATGACGGCACGTGGCTGGGTCGCCGCGTGCGATCTCAACCCGGGAGATCGTGTTCACATCCTGAATCGTCGGGGCGGATTCGGCAACACAGGTTCGCTCAATGAAGGACGCATCCTGGGTTGGCTCGTCGGTGATGGGACGGTTAACGCGATTCGCGCGGTGTTGTCTTTCTTCGGCGAAGAAAAGCGCGAATTGGCGCCGATGTACGCGCGCGCGGTATCGAATCTCGTTGAACGCGCCGATCAGCGACGCGCATACCCGGTGGGCGTTACACACATCGCGCCACGTGACGAGGCGCGCGTATCGTCGGAGCGTTTGAGGGAGTGGGCGGCGCGACAGGGTCTGATGGAAAATAAATTACAAGTGCCGGCGTCGGTGTTCGGCGGCTGTGAAGAAATGCAGCGCGGCTTCTTGCAAGCTCTGTTCACCGCTGATGGTCAAGTGAATGATGGCGGTGATAAAGGTTGCTCGGTGCGTTTGAGTTCGAGCCACCTACCGTTGTTAAAAGATACGCAACGACTCTTGTTGAATTTTGGCATCGTCAGTCGCATCTACGAACAGCGTCGCGCGGGCGGTTACCGTTTGATGCCGGACGGCAAAGGCGGCAAGAAGGCGTACTATCATCAGCCCCAACACGATCTTGCGATCAGCAAAACAAATCTGATTCGCTTTGCGAATGATATTGGATTTTTAACTGAAGCCAAGCAGACCAAACTGGCAAATTATCTGAGCCGAATGACGCGCGGTCCATATGTCGAGTCGTTCATGGCAACGGTCGAAGCGGTCGAGTCAGACGGACGCGAAATGGTGTACGATTTGCAACAACCTGAGACGCATTCGTTCGTCGCGAATGGTCTAGTCGTCCACAATTGCGGCGAACAATGGCTTGGCGAGTACGAAAATTGTTGTCTCGGCTCGATCAATCTCGCGCAGCACATCACGCCGGACGATCAACTCGATTGGGTGAAACTGCATGCATCGGTGGAAACCTCGACGCGTTTTCTCGACGATGTGGTGGACGCGAACAAGTACGTGCCGGCTGTGCCGGAGCTGTCCCAAGCCGCGCATCGCGCGCGGCGCATCGGGCTGGGCATCATGGGCTTGGGCGACGCGATGTACCGGCTCGGCGTGCGCTACGGCTCGCGCGCCGGCGAGGAATTTGCCGCGCAAGTGATGGAGTTCGTTCGTTATTACACGATGCAGACGAGCATCGAACTCGCGCGCACGCGTGGCGCGTTCCCGGCGATCAAGGGTTCGATTTACGATCCGCATCATTTGCAGTGGACGCCGCCGCGTTCCATCGAACCGTACACGCGCGATTTCGGTCGCCCCGCGCTCGACTGGGACGCGATTGTCGCGGGCATTCACGCGCACGGGATTCGCAATGCCGCGCAAACGACCGTCGCGCCGACCGGCACGATTGCAACCGTCGCCGGCGTCGAGTCATATGGCTGCGAGCCGGTCTTTGCGCTCGCGTACACGCGCCACGTCAACGACCAGGGTAAAGACCTGGAACTCGATTACGTCAGTCCGCTGTTTGAACGCGCGTTGATTGAGGCGCGGGTAGATGAGGTGACGCGCAAAAAGATTTTCGAGCGCGTCCGTTTGACCGGCACGTGCCAGGATGTGGACCTCGCGCCGGCGAAAATTCGTGACACGTTCGTCGTCGCGAGCGACATTACGCCCGAAGAACACGTGCGCATGCAAGCCGCGATGCAAGCGTTCGTAGATAACTCGCTTTCCAAGACGATCAACTTTTCGGAAACCGCGACGATGGACGATGTGGCGAAAGCATATTTCCTCGCGTGGCAACTCGGCTGCAAGGGCATCACCGTGTACGTCGCCGGCACGCGCGACCAGGTCGTGCTCGAAACGAAAGAGACCGCGCTGAAGAAAGGCAAGGTCGAGCCGACGCCTGATTATGTCGTCGCGCAAAAGAAACCGCGCGAACACACCTTGATCGGACAAACCTACAAGATCGAAACTCCGCTCGGCGGCGCGTACGTGACGGTGAATCGCAACGGCAACGGCGAACCGTTCGAAGTGTTTTGCAACGTCGGCAAAGCGGGGTCCGACACCGCGGCAGTGAGCGAAGCGATTGGGCGGCTAGTGTCGCTCGCGTTGCGGTTGCCGTCGCCACTCACGCCGACCGAACGACTCGAAGAAGTGGTCAAGCAGTTGTCCGGCATCGGCGGTGGACGACCGATGGGATTTGGTTTGCAACGCGTGCGCTCGTTGCCCGACGGCATCGCGCAAGCGTTGAGCGAAGACCTGGGCAAGCCGCGTATTGCGGAGGATTCGCCCGTGGATACAAAACAGTTGCAGTTGTTCAAGATTGGCGACTTGTGTCCATCATGCGGGCACGCCTCGTTTGTGAACGAGGAAGGGTGCCGCAAGTGTTACAGTTGCGGACATAGCGAATGCTGAACAAGACCTGGAAGGTTTCCGCGAAGCGAACCTTCCAGGTCTCTTCGTTAAGAGGCAATCAAGAAACCAGGTTTCCCCGAAGGGAAGAAACCTGGTTTCTATCGCGCGACCCTTGCGTATTGAGTTAAAAAATCCGCGCCTTCATCCAATCGCTCGTGTTGTGGAAATCGGCGACGGCATTCCCAGGGTGTACCAGCTCGTCGAATAATTTCCGGTCGGCATCGCTCAACGCCATCTCCATCACCGGCAAGAACGATTCGAGATGTTCGAGCGTGCGCGGTCCGATGATCGGCGCGGTGACGCCGGGTTGATCCTTGACCCACAGCAACGCGAGTTGCGCCGCGCTCATCCCGCGCGCTTGCGCGATTTCGCCGACGCGCGCAGACACATCGCGTCCCAGGGTTGAGAGGCGCGGGCGCAAGGGATTGTTTGGTCGCGCGGCGCGTGTGTCCGACGCAATCTCTTCGCCGGGCGGATAACGACCGGCGAGCATTCCGCCGGCAATGGGCGACCATGGCAAAATCGCGATGTTGTACTTGAGGCACAGCGGCACGAGTTCATTCTCGATGCGGCGGTCGAGCAAGTTGTACGGCGGTTGCTCGCTGATGTAGCGCGCGAGGTTTTGTTTTTCGCTGATCGCGAGCGATTCCATCACCATCCACGCGGGAAAAGTCGAAGAGCCGATGTAACGCACTTTGCCCGCGTGGATTAAATCGTCGAACGCGCGCAGCGTTTCGTCCTGCGGCATGTTTTGCGGCGGACGATGCAATTGATACAGATCAATGTGATCGGTCTGCAATCGCGTGAGCGAGTCTTCGCACGCCTTGATGATGTGATAACGCGAATCGCCGCGGTCGTTGGGACCCTCGCCCATTTTGCCGTGCACCTTGGTCGCGAGCACGACTTGATCGCGCTTGCCGTTTTTGGCTAGCGCGCGCCCGACGATGCGTTCGCTCTCGCCGGCGTTGTAGACATTCGCGGTGTCAATGAAATTGATGCCCGCGTCCAACGCGCGGTTGATGATTTGGATCGAATCGTCCGCGTTCGTCGGCGCGCCAAAGTTCATCGCGCCGAGACACAGCGGCGAAACGCATACCCCGGTGCGTCCTAATAAACGATACTCCATCGTCACGTCCCCTCCTTGTGTGAATATTGCGCTCAGTATAGCACAGCGCGGCGTAATTTGCTATAATGTCGCGCGCAATGAACACTCGTTGGCTTTTCGGCGCTCTTGGCATCGCGCTGCTCGCGTGGCTCGTCGTGTCGAATTCGCCGGACGTGTTCGATGCGCGTAACATCCAAGATAATCTCGACGCGCCCGCCGGCGATTTGAATGATGCGAACACGCTGGGGCAAACGTTCACGTTTCATTTTCCACGCTTGAGCGCGCTGCACGTTCGTCCGATTCTCTCCGACGATTTTTCCGCCGCACCAGATGGTCGCATCATTTTGCGCGTACGTCGCCGCGCGGACGACGCGACCGACCTGGCATCCGCGTCCTTGCTCTTGCGCGATCTGCGGCACAACGAGTACGCGCGCTTTGTCTTTACTCCGATTGTTGATTCGCAAGAACGCGCGTTTTACTTTTTCTTCGAGATTCCGCGCGGCGCGATTGAACGCGGCTCTGTGAGTTTGTGGGCGACGCGCGACGACGCGTACGCGGATGGACAATTCTTCCGCAACGCGCAACCCGCAACCGGCGATCTCACATTTCGCGCGTATTTTTCGCCGGACGCCGGCGCGATGCAGGCGTTGTTCACGCGCGCAATCGAACGTCACGGCAACGCGTTCGCGCTCGCGCTCGTGTTGTTGCTTTTGCCGAGTTGCGCGTTTCTATTCGCCGGTGGCTTGGGCGAAGCAAACCCAGTGACCGCGTTCGCTGTGGCGATGACGATTGCGCTCGCGTTGTTCGCGATGATGCCGGTGTTTTTCGCGTGGCTCGGCGTGACGACGCCGTGGCTCGCGCTTCCGCTCGCTGTGCTTGTCGCGGCGTGGCTGGGTCGCGCGCCGCGCGCGTTCGCATTCACGCGCGAGGTGTGGCTCGTCGCCGCGCTCGCGTTGCTTTCGCTCGCGGTCGGCTTGGTGCAAATCCACGATCTCGCCGCGCCGTTGTGGGTGGACTCGCCGACGCACGCCGAGTACATTCACGCGCTCGTCACACGCGGACGTTTGCCGGACGCGGTGTATCATCTCGGTTTTCACAGCGTTGCCGCGTTGCTCGTCCAGGTGTTCGGCGTTTCGATCTCCGAAGCGATGCTCGTCCTGGGGCAAATCCTCATCACGCAAACCGGACTGGCGGTGTTTGCACTGTGCAAACGTATCACTGGCAACGCGCTTGCCGCGATATTCGCGGCGGTGTGCGTGTGGTTCTTGTCGCCGACGCCGGCGTATTTTATCACCTGGGGACGCTATCCACTCTTGCTCGGCATCGCGCTGCTGCCGGTTGCGTTGCTCGCCGCCGTCGAGTTGCTCGAACAACCGCGCGTGACGACGCGCGCGATTTTATTCGCGGCGATCATGCTTGCCGGACTGGCGTTCGCGCAGATTCGTTTGCTCGCGGTGTACGCGACATTCGTCGCGATCTGGTCGTCGCCGCGACCACGTGCGTTGATGCGCTTTGCGCCGGTCGCGCTCGTGGGCTTGGCGTTCCTCGCGACGCGTGTCGCCGACTTGTCCGCGCGCGGTCTGGGCTGGGATTCGATTCTCGAAAAGAACGCCGGCACGGTGCCGATTGATTTGTCGGTCGCGTTTCAAGTCGCGTTCGCGCAGCAAGGTAGTTTAGTGTGGGCGCTTGCCGGGGTTGGCGCGCTCGCGGCGATTAGAAACCAGGTTTCTCAAAGAAATCTGGTTTCTCCGGTTTGGCGGATTCTCGCGTGGTGCGTCGCGTCGCTCGGCGTCGCACTCGTCGCTCAATCGTTGATCGCGCCGGCGTTCCTCGTGTTGATCGCGTGCGTGCCGGTCGCGTTGCTCGTCGGCGAACTCGCGCATCGTCTCGATTTCAAATCGGCGTGGCTCGTCGCGCTCATCGCGATTTTTGGCGCGCGCGGCATGATCGCGATCATCAACCCAACGACGGTCTTGTTCTCGCCGGCGGACGAAGATGCGATGACCTGGATTCGCGCGAACACCCCAACGGATGCGCGCATTCTTGTGAACACATTTCAGTGGTACGGCGATTACGTCGTTCCCGCCGACGGTGGCGCGTGGATTCCGTACTTTGCCCAACGCGCGGTCGAACCGGCAACGGGTGAGGAACATCCAGTCGCGTACGTGTATCTCGGTTGGCGCAACGGTTTGTTGAGCGATCACGCGTTCGCGAGCGACCCAGCCCGCTACGAATTGATGTACGACCGCGCGGGCGTGCGTGTGTATCGTGTCAAGTAGGGCAAGATGAAATCTCAGGGCTTTTCAAGAATCGCACTTGTGTCATTGCGAGGAGCATCCTGAGCGGAGCAGCGGTTTTTGCTGCGTAGTCGAAGGATGCGATGAAGCAATTCCCCAGCCACTTGGGGATTGCTTCGCTGCGCTCGCTGCGGCAAGATGGAATCTTGCCCCACATAAGTAGCGCAAGATTCTACCTTGCCATGTTTGAGATGCGAGGCGATCTGGCAAGATGGAATCTTGCTCCACGTGAAATGATTTGTGATATAATCAGGTCGCGCGATTTAGATCACCGATGGGAGCAAAGATGCTACTTGAAATCCTGGGTCTAGTCCTGGCTCTGCTTGTTCTGTTCGTCCTCGTCGTCGTGTTCGTGTATCGCCGGTCGTTGCCGCAAACGAACGGCACACTGCGCGTCGCCGGTTTGCAAGCGCCGGTCGAGGTGTTGCGCGATGCGTGGGGCGTGCCGCATCTCTACGCCGCGAATCGTGACGACCTCTTTTTCGCGCAAGGGTACGTGCACGCGCAAGATCGCTTGTGGCAGATGGAGTTGAATCGCCGCGTGGGGTACGGGCGGCTCGCGGAAATTTTTGGCGCGCTCGCGCTCGACAGCGATCGTTTGATTCGCACGCTCGGCTTCGCGCGTTCGGCGCAACGCGATTGGGATGCGTTGGACGCCGACACGCGTCACGCACTCGAATGCTATGCGCGCGGCGTCAATGCGTTTCTCGCACAGAATGGTTCGCGCTTGCCGCCGGAATTTTTGTTGCTGGGATTCAAACCGGAACCGTGGCGCGCGCTCGATGCGGTCGTGTTCGCCAAGTTTATGGGCTGGGGCTTGTCGGGCAACTGGGACACGGAAATTTTGCGCGCGGCGTTCATCGGCAAACTCGGTGTCGAACGCGCGATGGAACTCGAGACGGATTACCCGCGCACGAACCCGACGATTTTGCCCTCCGCGATTTTCCGTAACCTGGCTGACGCGATGACCGCGCAGTTCGACGCCGCAAAAAATCTGCCGATGCTGGGAATTCGCGGCGGCAGCAACAACTGGGTCGTGGACGGCGTCAAGACGCACACCGGCAAACCGCTCCTCGCGAACGATCCGCATTTGGCGCTCACACTGCCGGGCGTGTGGTACGAAAATCATCTCGTCGCCCCGGACTATGCCGTGACCGGCGTTTCGTTCGCCGGCGCGCCCGGCGTCGTCATCGGGCACAATCGCGAAATCGCGTGGGGCTTTACGAACGCGTTCCCCGACGTGCAAGATTTGTACATTGAGAAAGCGAATCCGGCGAATCCGCGCGAGTTTGAGTATCGCGGCAAGTACGAACCGGCGACGATGGTGCGCGAGGAAATTCGCGTCAAGGGTCGCGCCGAGCTGCACGTCGAAGAAGTCGTCATCACGCGGCACGGACCGATTCTAAATCGCGTTATCGCGCTCGACGACAAGAGCGCGCCGCTCGCGTTGCGCTGGGTCGGCAACGAACCGAGCGGTACTGTCCAAGCGTTCTTGAAAATCAACGCGGCGAGCACCTGGGACGAATTCACGCACGCGATTCGCGATTGGACGGTGCCGTCGCAAAACATGGTTTTTGCGGATCGCGTCGGCAACATCGGCTTTTATCAGCCCGGCAAAATCCCGGTGCGCGCGCAAGGGCTGGGTCTCGTGCCGTCGCCGGGCTGGACGGGCGAGTTCGAATGGATCGGCTGGATTCCACACGAAGAATTGCCGCACGCGTTCAATCCGCCGCAACATTTCGTCGCAACCGCGAACAATCAAGTCGTCGGCGACGATTATCCGCACTGGCTCACGCGCGATTATTCGAACGGCTATCGCGCGGCGCGCATCACGACGCTGTTGTGCGAAAAAGAAAAGCTGACGCCGGACGATTTCGCGCGCATCCAGCGCGATGTATACTGCGCGCCGGCGAAAACCTTGACCGCGCATCTGCTCACGTTGCAACCGCGCGATGACCCTTCGACTCCGCTCAGGGCAAGATTTGAAACGCGCGCACTCGCCGAATTGAAAACCTGGGATTACCATCTCACCGCCGAATCGGTCGCGGGCGGCATCTGCAAGACGGTCGAACATTTCGCGTTGCGGCGACTCTTGGCGGATAAACTCGGCGACACGCTGACGAATCATTTTTGCGGCATGGGCTTTCATCCGGTTGTTTCGCCGATCACGTTCTTTTATGATCGCGCGTTGGTGATGCTCTTGCGAACGTTGGAGCAGGAACAGTCCGTGTGGTACACGGACGCGGCAACCGGCAAGACGCGCACGCGCGCGGAATTTCTCACGCTGGCGTTCGGCGATGCGATTGCCGCGCTGCGACAAAAATACGGCGACGACCTGTCGCGCTGGTCATGGGGCAACTTGCATCAGATTCATTTGGATCACGCGCTCGGCGCGGTCAAGCCGCTCGACAAAATTTTCAGTCGCGCGCCGCGTCCTCTCGGCGGCGATCCGAGCACGGTGCTGCAAGGCGCGTACCTGCCCGGCTTTCCGATTCACTCGGCGCATTTTCTTCCGTCGTGGCGACAGATCATTGATCTCGCGGACTGGGACAATTCGCGAGCGGTGCATCTGCCCGGTCAATCGGGGCATCCGGCGAGCGAGCATTACACCGATATGATCGTCCCTTGGTTGCGCGGCGAGTACCACGCGCTCGCGTGGTCGCGTGAAAAGGTGGACGCGCAGACCAAGGCGCGGTTGGTGCTGGAGCCGTGACACGCATCACGTAATTCGTATTGCGTATTGCGTAGATCGAAAATCAAATGTTGAGGAGTAATTTGTGACAACACCGATGCGCGAAAAAATGATCGCCCAGGTGGAGGCGATGCGCGAGAAATTACGCGGCGGCGATCCGCGCGAGTACGCTGTGCGGACGGGCGGGGAATTAGCAGATGGCGGATTACGGATGGCGTTCTTTCGCGAGGCATACACGATTGCGTTTCCCGACTTGGAAGTTCGCCGCGAAGCCGACAGGTTTGTGTGCGGTTTGAATCGCACCGCGATGTTTCTGTACTATTTGTTGAACGCGGACGGTTCGCCGCTTGAAGGCAAGTGGGTGGCGTTCCGCGATTTGCCCAGCGGGATGTTTTATCATCAGGCGTACCAAGGGTACAGCGGCGACCGGCTTGCCAAAGCGATTGACAATCGCATCAGTGTGTTCGAGCGCGCGGCGAAGCAACTGGGCGGCGAAAAATTACAACTCGGCGATGCGGCATTCGCGTTCACCGCATTGCCGCGTGTGCGCGTCGCCGCGGTGTACTATGCCGGCGACGAAGATTTTCCGGCATCGGCGAATGTGTTGTTCGACGCTTCGATCATTCACTATTTGCCGACCGATGTGTGCGCGGGCGTGGGCAGTACGCTCGTGGATCGCTTGATCGGCGCGGAGACCAAAGACGATTCGAGTGATGGGTAAGGAAAATCGAAAATCCAAAATCTAAAATTTTAGAGGAGGGAGCGATGCCAGAGATCAAGGAATTTCCCAAGACGCGTGTGGCGTACGTGACCGAAGTTGGTCCGTTCAACGAAGCGATCCCGCGCGGGTTTGCTAGGTTGTTCGCGTGGCTGGGCGAACATCAACTTTTACCGGCTGGCGCGTCGTTCGGGATTTACTACGACGATCCCGCCAAGGTGCCGGTCGAGAAATTGCGGAGCGAATTGTGCGTGCCGGTTTCGGCGGACGCGCAAGCGTCGGGCGATGTGCAGGTGAAGGATATTATAAAGTTCAGCGCCGCGACAATTGTGTACCAAGGCGAGGCGAACATTACGGCGGCGTACAACGAGGTGTACGATTGGTTGCGCGCGCAAGGGTATCGCGATGATGGCGCGCCGCTCGAAGTGTACCTGAGTATGCCGGGCGAGGTATTGCGCGCCGAGGTGTTCGTGCCGATCAAAGCGATCGCGACCAAGCTGGCGAAAAAACCGGTAAAGAAAGCAGTCAAGAAACCGGCGAATAAAACAAGTGCGAAAAAATGATTGTGTGGTCGGGACGATGTAGGTATCGTCCCGATTATTTTTTACGGCGCGAGCGCGCGTCCGCGCCAGATCAATATCGCGCCGGTCAAGCGCATTGCGCCGGCGACGACGAGCAACAGCGGTACGCTGAACAGCACGGTGAGCGAGGACGACAGAATCGGCGCGAGGAACGCGGCGA
The DNA here is from genome assembly GCA_016219275.1 of Chloroflexota bacterium. Classification (NCBI taxonomy): domain Bacteria; kingdom Bacillati; phylum Chloroflexota; species Chloroflexota bacterium. Next base: position 28,986 of record JACRBM010000052.1, on the reverse strand, counting down.
CATTGATGAGCGCGTTGAACGCGCCGACGTACGTCGCGCGATGTTGTTCGGGACACGCTTCGAGCAGACCGTTAAAGAACGCGAGCGAAAAGCCCGGCGCGATCACGCCGCCCAAGAACGCGACGAACAATAACGTTTCGAGCGACGGCGCGAACGCGGTCACGATCGGAATGCTCGCGAGCGCCGCGCTCGTCAAAATCAACACGCGGCGATTGCCCTGGCGCGTCGCCGCCCGTCCCCACAACGGGAACGCAATGATCGTGGTCGCGTTCGTGACCATGTTGATGATGCCGATCCAACCATCGCTCGCGCCCAGGTTACGCACCCAGTAAATCGTAAAGAGCGGCGCGGCGAAGAACAAGCCCCAGTGATAGATAAAGAGCGTGATCGCATAGCGCGCGAACGCGCGCTGCGTGGTCACCATCGTCAGCGTCGCGCGCCACGACAAGCGCGTGCGCGTGGGCGCAACGGACGGTTCATTCGGCACATGTAAACGCGCCAGATGGTACAAGCCCACCATGCCGGCGAGAAAACCGATCGCGAAGAGAATTTGAAAGTTGAGCGGAAACACAACCCAGTCGAGGAAGCGTCCCCCGAGCAACGCGACTGCGGTGCTTGAGACGCCAAGCCAGACGTTGCGAATACTGACGACGTGGGCGCGTCGCTCCGGTTTCACCGCGCGCGCGAACATCGCGGTGAAACCGATCGCGGCGATGGCGAGTGGAATACTCAACAAGCCGATGAGTACGATGACAAGGTCCGCGCGGTGCGTCACGAAAAAAAAGGGGACGAGCGCAATCGCGAGGTAACCGCTGCGTTGGATCAACGCGCTGAAAATCAACGCCGACAATGGCTTGCGCTCGCGTTCGACGAGCAAACTGCCTGGCATTGAAAACACGGCGATGATGAGCGCAGGCAACGCGGTGACCAATCCAACGTGCACATCGCTGCCGCCCAAGCGGAGAACGAACACCGGCAGGAACGCTTGAATCATTCCAAACAGAACGCCGTACCACGCGATTTCGCCGTAGAGATGCCAGCGGTTTTGATCTTCGATGCTCTCGCCGGGTTTGATTAGATCGAGTGCGCGATCCCAGGATGATTTTCTCATTTCAATTCTGATTCTACACGTCGAAAGATGATGAACCACGGATTTCACGGATTACACAGAAAAAATCGCCACTGTAGCATGGCTGCCGAAAAGCATTTGATTTTCACCACAGAAACACAGAGGGCACAGAAAAATAAAAAAACTCTGCGCGCTCTGTGCCTCTGTGGTGAATCAAAAAATGTCGGAAGCGTGCTACAGTCTCAAAAAATCCTGTGTAATCTGTGTAATCTGTGGTCGCCATATCACAACAAAAAAGCGGGACTAGCCCGCTTCTTTTTCATCAGCCAGCAATGCGTTAAGCAAACGGTCGTAGGTGTCAGGGAGTAATTCCGGAATCATCCGCGTGTCCGCGAGCACAGGCATAAAGTTCGTGTCGCCGCTCCAGCGCGGGACGATGTGCAGGTGAACGTGATCTTCGACGCCCGCGCCGGCGACGCGACCCAGGTTTGCGCCGACGTTAAAGCCGTGCGGATTGGCGTACTGGCGCAAGGCGCGAATGCCGCGACTCACGAGCAACATCATTTCTTTCAATGTCTCGCCGTCGAGCGATTCGAGTTCGCCCGTGTGCGTGTACGGCGCGACCATCAAGTGCCCGTTCGTGTACGGATACAAGTTCATCACGAGCGCGGCGCGTTGTCCGCGCACGAGCAAAAGATTATCGCGATCACACGCGCGGTCGGCGTTGAACTTGTCGCAAAAAATACAGCCGCTCATCTTGGTTTCTTTCGGCGGTTTGAGATACGCCATTCGCCAGGGTGTCCAGAGGCGATTCATAGTTGGTTTTCAAAAAGGCAAGCACCCTTGGGGTGCATCGAGTGCGCGGATGAATTCAGGTGCGCTGAGGATTGAAACGCCGTAGGTGTTTTGCATTTTTGATTTCAGCGCGTCATCACCTTTGAGGTCATCGTCCCCCGTCACGAGAAAGTTGCAATGTCCGGTTACGGCGATGTCGAGAAAAACATTGTCTTTGGGATCGCGACAGAGTTGGAGCCGGACTGTCGGCTCGACGATTTCGCCTTGCTCGACAATGAGTTGCACTAATTCGGTCACATCGGCAAGCGCAAAGTAGCGCCGGAATTTGGGGCGGGCGAGCACGGTGACGATTTCAGTCAACAACGCTTCCGAAGTGACGAGCGTGAATCGTTTTTGTTTCCATGCTTCGATTAAGGGACGCGTCACCGGACCATTCATCAAGCCGCGCACGAACAAGTTAGTGTCAATGACGACTCGCGGTGTGGAGCGTCTGCCGAACCGCTTCAACTTCTGCATTGATTTCGTCCTCGGTGATTGGAGTGTCTTGAACTTTCGCCCATACGCGCGTCAGCAAATCATCCGTTCGTTCAGACCACGCGCGATCATTCAACGCGCGGCGAATGATGCTTTGTTCTTCTGGTTTGAGTTGACGAATCGCTTCGATGATTTGGGCGATGGTCAATTCGATTTCTTGGTTGTGTACCATCACACGTGCCATAGTCGGCTCACTTTCTGGTTTGGCTGTTGCTACTCATATTGTTCTTACCACAGAGCACACGGAGAGCGCAGAGGAAAAAATAAAACCTTCGTGTTTCTTCGTGTCCTTCGTGGGAAATAATTACTTTCTAATTCCCCGTTCGTACACCTGCGGATTCACGCACGTCGGCAGTTTGTCGCCGCGCAGACCGGCGATGAGATTCGCCGCCGCCATCTGCGCCATCTTTGCGCGCGTCGCGACGGATGCGCTCGCGATGTGCGGAACGATGAGACAATTCGGCAACGAGTACAACGGACTCTCAATCGGGAGCGGTTCGGGTTCGGTCACGTCGAGACCCGCGCCACCGATGACGCCGTTCTTGAGTGCATCGTACAAATCGTTCGGATCAATGATCGGACCGCGCGCGGTGTTGATGACGATCGCGGTTTTTTTCATTTTCGCGAACGCGCTTGCGTTGAGCATGTGCCGCGTCGTATCGTTGAGATCGGTGTGCACGGAAACGAAATCGGATTCGCGATACAACGTGTCGAGATCGGCGAACGTCACGCCCATTGATTTTTCCAAGTCCTCGCGGCGATAGACATCGTAGTACAGCACGCGCATTCCAAAGCCGCTCGCGCGTTTCGCCATGCCTTGCCCAATCCGCCCAAAGCCAACGATGCCAAGTGTCGCGCCGTGAATATCCACGCCCGTCAATAATTTCGGTCCCCAGGTTTTCCATTTGCCCGCGCGCACGTAATCAATGCTCTCTTGAATGCGCCGCGCGACTGCCATCAACAACGTGAACGCGAGATCGGCGGTCGTATCGGTGAGGACGCCGGGTGTGTTGCCGATGGGAATGCCGCGTTCGGTGGCGGCGGGAATGTTGATGTTGTCAAAGCCGACCGCGTAATTGGAAATGACTTTGAGGTGCGGATTCACGTCCATCAACTCGCTGTCCACTTTATCGGTGAGCAGAGTGACGAGTCCATCCGACTCGCGCGCTTGATGCAACATCACCTCGCGCGGCGGCGGCAGTTCGCCTTCCCACACGGTCATCTCGGTCAGGTCGCGCATCATTGCCAGCCCTTCTTCAGGAATGAGGCGGCTGACGAATACTTTGGGTTTCGACATTGAGGTTCCTCCAAAAAATGATTTCGGCGCAGTGTAACATTATTGGCGAGGGGAGTCAAACAGGTGCGACGATCAGGCACGGTTTTTCAAAAGTCATTTGCAGACCCATCCCCCTGCCCTCTTCTCTTATAGGGATGGGGGTTGGGGGTTAGGTTGGCAAGTGAGTCAAGCGGCTTTTGAAAAGCCGTGACGATCAGGGTGTCCGTCAAAATTTTGGAACACTCAACCTTGCGAAGGTTTTGATGACATATCAAATATAATTGCCGTTCAACCTTCGCACGGTTTTTTCACCACCCAAAAACTTGACGCACACCCCGACGATCAAGACCCGAAGGGTTTCTAAAAACCCTTCGGGTCTGGCTGGAGATAAACAAACTGCGTGTCTCGCGCAAGCGCAAGCGTGAGGTCGCGGTCGTGGTAATCGTCCGCCCAGCGTTTGACTGCGCGTTCTGTGGCGGCTTGAATCTGCGCGCGCAGTTTGCCATCGGAACGCAAGCCCTTGATGCGATTCGTGAATTCTTCTTTGCCGAGCGATTTGGCTTGCTCGACGAGAAAATCTACGGCGGCATCGCGAATCGTGTCCACGATGCCGGTCTTGCCAATCGCGGCGGTGGCAGTTCCAGCAATGCTGAAGGTAACTGGGTCGGACATGTGCGCTCCTTGAGTGACGGGAAGGAGGATCAAATGAAAACACCCCGGCACGCGGGGCGTTTTCCGAGGTGCGATTAAAAATTACGCAGGCGCCAAAAAGCGCGCGAGATCAATCGGCACACTTTTTGAGACCGGGCGGGAAAAACGTTTTTCGAAATCAACAATGGTAACGCCAATCGCGCGGTGGGTGCGTTCATCCAGCCGGACGAAAACACCTTCGCTGACCTCCTCGTCAATTCCCTCTTTGGGTTTGCCAAAGGCAAGGTAAAGAACATCGGCGGTTTTGTCGTACGAAATTCTCAAAGTGCCGTTCTTGACTTGGACCATAAAATCTCTCGAGTTCAGTATTATTTCAATTCTACAGGAGAATGCGCGGATGGTCAACTGATCCGAGACTGTCCAGGTCTCTATTGTGTTTCAAACTCAACCTTGTCGAAGATTTGCGCGAGCGCGAGATCGCATCCGACCGAATCGAGATGCAGAATGGATTGGAGATCGTCGTACATCTCGATTGTCCACGCTGATCCTGGATCAGCGCGGCGCAAGTGCGTCACGTGAATCTGTTCCGAATCCACGAGCAAATACTCGCGCAACGAATCGAGCGGTTTGTAGAGCGCGAATTTTTTTACGCGATCGTACTCGCGCGTGGAGGGCGATAGCACTTCGACAATGATGACAGGATTGGTGAGCGTGTCATTGCGCCCAGGGACGAATTCCACTTTGCCGCACACAACCATCACGTCCGGGTACGTGTACAGTCCGTGTCGCCTGACGAGCAAGCGCATGTTGCTCTCAAAAACGCGACACGGTTTCGCCTTGAGGGCAAGGTTCAACCCAGTAATGCAATTGCTGGTGATTGTGCTGTGATCAGCCGAGCCGCCCGACATCGCGAAGATTTCACCCTGGAAATATTCGCTCTTGTAATCGGCGACCTCTTCCATCGCCAGATATTCTTCGGGTGTGAACAACTTTTTCATCGCAAGTACCATCAGGAACCTCCCTGAAAGGAAAAACTGTTGCGCGAGCGGCTCGCGCGCTAGCCGACAGGCGCGCCGCCCGTGCGACATGTTCCACCGAAACAATGCCATGCGAATTTCTTCGGCGGCTCTAGTCTAAAACGAAAGTACGAATCGGTCAAGCGTGGCGCGGCACTATCACGGGAGTGTCTCGAATTTGAGCACCTGATACGACACGCCGGAATCGGTGACCCTGGTGTTGTTGTAGACGATCAAACTGGGAAAGCCCCAGGTCTCGTCGTATGTGATTTTGGTGAACGGCGCGGAGTCGCCCTGCATGTACTTTTTCGCGCGCGCAAACATGCCAAGCACGGTGTACTCGCTCGCCTGAATCGGACGCACCTGGCATTTCGTCGTTTCCAAAATCGCCTTGTCGCAACTTGCGGCTTGATTGACGACCTGGTCATTCTTGACTGTGATGATATTTGTTTGGATGTGCCAAAAGCTTGCTTCGCGGACCTCAATCCGATAGCTGGTGGTTTTCTTCGATTGCCACTTGGCATCAGCATCGCTGATTGGATCAGGTGTACTACATGCGGCTAGGAGCAAGCCGAATATCAGGAGGATTATTTGGCGGCGCACATTTTCCTCATCACATCCAAAAACGTGTCCACTTCTTCCACCGTGTTGTATTGCCCCAGACCCACACGCACCGCGCCGCCGCGTTCTTCAAGCCCCAGGCGCTCCATCAACGCGAGCGCGTAATAGTTGCCGTCCCACACGCAAATGTTTTCCCGACCCAGGATTTCGGCAATCTCGCGCGGCGTGCGCCCGTCGAGCGTGAACGCGACCGTCGGCGTGCGATAATCAAAGCGCGCAAAATCGGTGATGCCGTACATTTGAATGCCGGGCAATACGCGCAGACCGCGCATCAATCGTTTGAACACCTCCATCTCGTACGCGCGGATCGCGCTCATCGCCGTTTTGAGATGTAATCGTCGTCCCGCGAATGATTTGTACTGCGCGGTAAACGCGCCGCCGTACTCTTCGCCGACCGACGCGAGATAGTTGATCGCCGCGAGCGACCCAGCAATGCCTTCGTGATTCAACGTGCCGGTCTCGAATTTGTGCGGTGGTTGATTGTCGGCGGGACGAACTTTGTACGCTTGCAGTTCGTCGAGTAAATCGTACTTGCCGTACAACACACCGACGTGCGGTCCGTAAAATTTATACGCCGAACACGCGAGCAAATCGCAGTCTAGCGTCTGCACGTCAATCGGCGCGTGCGGCGCAAACGCCACCGCATCCACGAACGCAATTGCGCCCGCCATGTGCGCGAGCGGGATGATCGTTCTCAAGTCGTTGATCGTGCCGACCGCATTCGACGCGCCGCCGACCGCGACGATTTTTGTTTTGGTGCTGAGGTGCTTTTCGAATTCGCTCATATCGAGCGTGCAATCGTCCGGGTGAATGTCCACCCAGCGAATCACCGCGCCGCGTTCTTCGAGTGCGAGCCACGGCGAAATGTCCGCGTCGTGATCGAGGTGCGTGATGATGATCTCGTCGCCGGGGTCGAGCAGGCGACCGAGCGCGCGCGCAATGCTGAACGTGAGCGTCGTCATGTTCGCGCCGAACACGATTTCGTCTGGCGAATGCGCGTTGAGAAAATCGGCGAGCGCGGCGTGCGCCTCGGCGAGCAGCGCGTCGCTCTTTTGCGAAGTCGCAAACGCGCCGTGCGTGTTCGCGTTCGCAGTCTGGTAGTACTCGCTCACCGCGTCAATCACCGGTTGCGGAACCTGAGTGCCGCCGGGGTTGTCGAAGAAAATCGCTCCCGATTGGAGCGAAGGAAAGTGCGAACGAATTTCGTTGACGTTGTAGTTCATGGTTGTTCTCCGTGGAGCAAGATTTATCGCGCTTTACGAGTGAACTGCTTGAGCAAAAAACAGGAATTCTTAGGACGCGGATAAACGCGGATGAACGCGGATTATTTTTCTTATCCGCGAAAATCCGCGTGAATCCGCGTCCTAAATTGGCTTGTTCGGTTTCGGCTTGTCCGAGTTAGGGGTGATGGCACGGTTTTTCAAAAGTCAGTTGCAGACCCATCCCCCTGCCCCCTTCCCTTATAGGGAAGGGGGCAGGGGGTTAGGTTGTAAGTGAGTCAAGCGACTTTTGAAAAGCCGTGGGGGTGACGGGTCTTTGCATCACGAAATCGTTTTGCAGATCATCACCGAGTTGAAATGCCTGCGTGCCGACCTGGGTAAAACCCCAGGCGCGATAAAACGCAATCGCGCGCGGATTGTGTTCCCACACGTCGAGCCAGAGCGTATCGGAATTTTGTCGCGTGGCGTGCGCGAGACACGCGCGCATCAACGCCGCGCCCACGCCGCGCCCGTGCCATTGTTTCCGCGCGTAGAGTCGTCCGATTTCAATCGGACGCGCGCCGGTGACGCAGGACGGTATATGGTTCTGGCGCAATTGCGCGTAACCCACTGTATCGCCATCAATTTCTGCAATCAGAAAAATGGATTGCGGGTCTGCCAACTCGCGGGCTTGAATGTCCGGGCTGAATGACGCGGCGAGATACGCCTGCATATCGGCAGGCGTATTGTCCACTGCGAAAGTGGCGTAAAAAGTTTGCGCGCCGATTTCGGCGAGCAACTCATTGTCGGCGGAGGTTGCGATTCGAATGGTGATCGAGTTACTCATCGCCTGCCACGCGTCCCAGGATTGCTTTTTGGCGCTTCCACATCCGCGCGCGTTTGCGCGGCGTCAGATCGTCGTAGCCGAGCAGATGCAGAATGCCGTGCACGGCGAGCAAATCGAGTTCGTCCGCGATGCGCCAGCCCGCGTCGCGCGCCTGCACGCGCGCGGTATCGTACGAAATCGCGATGTCGCCAATATAGGAACGTTCAACAGAACGCCCATCCGCCGGAAACGACAAGACATCGGTCGGCGCGTCGGTCGCGTGGAAATCGCGATTGAGCGCGCGCATCTCGGCGTTGGTCGTGACGTAGATCGTCAATGCCGCATTCGCCTTTTCCGCGCGCAACGTTTTCCGCGCGATTTTCTTGACGCGTGCGCGATCCACGCGCGATGAAAATTTCCGATGCAATCGAATCGTAATTTCCATGTATCATTTACCAATTACTTGGTCATGCTCGATCCAGCGTTTGCTCGATATTTTCCGGCGGGGGTTCGGGATATTTGACGCGCGGATGAAACAATCCTTGCAAAACGCCAAAGAACGCTTCCTTGACTTGAACGATATCGCGCAGCGTGAGGTCGCTCTCATCGAGTTGCCCATCGCGCAAACGCTCGTTGACGATGCGGTCAATGATCGCGCGAATTTGCTCCGCCGAGTGCGGACGTTCCGCGCGTGCAGTCGCTTCGACGCCGTCGGCGAGCATCAAGATCGCGGCTTCGCGCGATTGCGGTTTGGGTCCGGGGTAGCGATAATCGTTCTCGTTGATCGTCGCGCCGCCGTTCGCTTTAAGCGCCATGCGATAAAAATAGGCGGCTAGCGTCGTGCCGTGATGTTGCGGGATGAAATCGCGAATGCGCGCCGGCAACCCGTATTTTTTGGCGAGCGCGATGCCGTTCTGCACATGGTTGATGACCATCGACGCGCTCGCTTGCGGTTCGAGCGTGGTATGGATGTTGACGCCGTCGAGTTGATTCTCGACGAACGAGGGCGGCGCGAATGTTTTGCCGACATCGTGATAGTACGCGCCGACGCGCACGAGCAACGCGTCCGCGCCGATGCGATGCGCGGCTTGCTCGGCGAGATGGCTCACGATTAAACTGTGATGATACGTGCCAGGCGCTTGCATCAATAATTTTTGCAACAACGGATGCGTGGGGCGTGCCAGGTCAATCAATTCGAGCGGCGTCGTGATGGCGAAGAGTTTGCCCAGCAAAAACAAACTGCCGAGCGCGAACAAACCGGACAGCGCGCCGTTGCTGAGCGCGAACAACAACGCGATGCTCCATTCCGTCCAATTGAGATTGCGATCCATGACGAGAAACGCGGCAGTCACTGCGGCGTTCGTGAGCGCGACGTACGCGCCGCTCCACAAAAACGTTTGCAGTCGTTCGATGCGACCCAGACTGAGCGCGGCGATCGTACTGCCGGCGAGCGCGTACGCGGCGACGGCAAACGGTTCGGGCGCAAAGAAACCGACGGTCAACGCGAGCGCCCATGCCGCGCCGAGCGCAACGGGCGCATCCACCAGGACGGCTAACAACATCGCCGCGGCGCTGACCGGGTAGAGATAGAGCAAGGTCGGATTTTGCGCGACGATGCGCGCGACGAGCGCAAAGAGCACGACCAAGAACGCGATGAGCCACAACGCGCGCGTTTGTTTGATGACTGCCGGACGCAAACGCGCGAGATACATGGCAAGCAACGCGACGAGAATGAGCGCGAACGCCGCGGGACCGAGATAGTCCGCCGGCGTCGTCGTGGTATTCAACAAATCGGTTTCGGAGATCGCCTCGAACGCGAGCGGCGTAACGATTTCGCCTTGGCGCACAATCGCTTCGCCTTTTTCGAGCGTGCGCGTGATCGTGCCGACGCGGGCGCGCGCGAGCGCGCGTTCTTCTTCCGTCTTTTGCGCGTTGTAGAAACTATTCGGAATGATAAAGCTCTTTGCCCATTGCGTCACCGCCTCGGCTTGGTCGGTGGGCAATGCGAGACTCACGCGCGAAGCAAGTTTGGCGGTCTGGGTCGGCACGTCGCCGGGTCGAATTTCTTCGCGCATCGTCACATCGAGCACGTAGAGCGTTTCGTTGACGACGCGCCGATACGCGGCATCGTCGAGCATCAAGGTGCGGCTGACGATGGACGATGGCACGCCCAGACCTGGGATGGTCGCGATCCACGCGAGCTTGCGATCGGAGGGGTTGTACGAATCCAGGCGCACGGATTCGACGTGATCGAACAGCCGGCTGGCGAGGCGCACTTGTTCGCGTGCCAGCCGCGCGTCGGGCGCGTCGTACACATCTTTGACCTGGGCTTGCGCCTTGAGGTGCGCGTCGCGCGTTTGAATTTCGCTTGGAAAGCTGAGGCGGTCCGGCGCGAGGATCGTTTGCGGGCTGGCTTGACCGGCGGCGAGATGGAGCGGTTCGACGGCAGGTTGAAACGCAAAGATCGCGGCGAGCGCGGCGGCGGCGAGCGCGCCAATGCCCAACGCGATCACGCGTTGCCAACGCGTTAGCGTCACGAATTGTTTAAGCGATGGATCACCGGCAATCATTTCGGATTCTCGTTTTGGACAGGTCAACAAAAAAAGGCATCGGCGGCAGTCGCCCAATGCCCTATCGAAGAGTCCGCCCGCGTGCGTCAGGACTGCATGCTGTGGGTACGATTATACGGGCGCGTCGCGATGGTGTCAATCGCGTCAGACCCGTGGGCGGTCACAAATCCTGCGGGTCGCGGTGGGCGCGGGTAAGCACATACGCCGCGCGTGCGCCTTCGCGGCTGGTGACAAAATCGGTCGCGACCCAGTCGCCGGCAAACGCATCTTGCAAAACCTGGCGCGTGTGTGTGCGCCATTCGCGCGCGAGGTCGAGCGCGAACGCTTTCACGGCGGCGAGGTCGGCAGGGATTTCGACGAGCAGGGTCTCGTCGCGCAAGTCGTTGACGTGCGCGATGCGCGGCAAGTTGTTTTCATCGAACGCGAGATCAAAGACCAGTTGCGCGTGGTGGAGCGCGTCGCGCCAATCGGTGCGCGGCGGCGGTGCGTCTTGGCGCGCGCACACGCGCGGCGCGTTGAGCCACCATTCGACTTGGAAACGATCCGAGGTCAAGCCGGCGTTCAAGCCGTCGGTCATTTCGCCGTACGCGTTCGGTAGATACTGGCACGCAATCGCGCCGAGATGGACGAGGTTGAGTCGCGCGTTGAGCGCGAGCAGGGGATCGTACGTCCAGGTAATGAGGTCAATGCCTTGGGCGAGGACATGCTCGCGTTGCGCCCACTTGAGGCGCGCGCCGATCTTGCGCGCTTGGTACTCGGGCAACACGGCGAGCATGTGCGAGTGGTGTTTGAGCTGGTTCATGCCGCGCGCGGTTTCGCGCGCGAGAAAACTGAACGTGAACCCGACGAGCGCGTCGCCGTCGAACGCGCCAAGCGAGAGTCCGCCGTTTTTCTGCGCGGCGATCAACAGATTGCCGGGCACGGCATCGCGCCAATCCGACATTTTCCAAACGATGCGTTGCAGTTCTTCGGCGGCGAGGAATTCGTCCCAGGTTTTGAGCGGACGGATTACGATGCCCGCGTCGCGCGGCTGGCTCATGCTAGCGGCGTCCTGGTTTTTTCTTGGTGGCGGGGCGCGGCGAGTCGTCGTCTTCAAGCTCGACTTCTTCGTCTTCGTCTTCTTCCCAGTCGTCCTCGTCTTCTTCCCAGTCGTCGTCCTCTTCCCAGTCTTCGCCTTCAGCGCCTTCCCACTCATCGCGTTCCTCTTCGTCCGACTCCTCGCGTGGTTCCATCGTCAGACAGCCGGCATCCGGCTCGTATTCGATTTCGTCCGCCGTACACAATCCGCTCTTGTTAAAAGTGCATTGCCGATCGCGGCAACGAATGCGCGTCATTCGTTCATCCTCCGCTGATTCTGATTTTGGTCCGGAATTTTTGCGACGCTATTATAGGCAAGTTGGCATCTTTTGTAAAGAATTTCTTTTGGGCAAAAAAAGCGCGAGGCATTCAATGTCGCGACATGAATGCCTCGCGCAAAGAGCGGCGGCGCGCAAACGCTTACTCGGTGGATTCGAGGACGCGGAAGGAAGCGGTGCTCGACCACGGTCCCCAACCACCTTCGTTGCCGCCGCGCACGCGCCAAAAGTAGGTAATGCCTAGGGCGAGCGGCTTTTCGACCGGGACAAAGGCTTCGGTCGCGATCGAGGTGATCGCGTGACTGTCTTCCAAGTCCGGTTTGTCGCTCCACTCGACTTGATAGCGCGTCGCGCCGCCGACGGAAAGCCAACGGAAACGCGGGTTGACGCTATCGGCAAACTTGCCGCCCTCGGGCGAAAGCAAGATCGCGCGCCCACTGGGCGCGATGGGTTTGGGGAGCGACTCGTCTTTTGCCGATGGCGTAACTACCGGCGGCGCTGGTTTGGACGCGGTCGGTTTTGCTGGCGCGACGGGTGCGCGCTTTGCCAGTGGCTTGGCAGAGATTTTGACGGGTCGCGCCGGCGTTTTTGTGCGTGTGGGTTTGCGTGAAGGGCGCGCGGGTTTTGCGCGACGCGCGGGCGATTTTGCCTTTACCGGCTTTTTGCTCTTTCGCGCTTTGCCCTTAACGACCGCCAATGCCAACGGCGTCGCGCCGACGAGCAACGCCTGCCACAAGCAACGGGTCAACTTGGTCACGGCTTGACTGGTGCGACGGGAGCAGGCGCGGGAGCCGGTGCGGCTGGCATCGGCGCAGGTTCAGCGGGAGCAACGGGCGCAACGGCGGCGACTGGTGCGGCTGGTTTTTTGGCTTTAGCCGCGACTTTTTTCTTCGGCGCCGCTTTTTTCGCGGCGGCTTTTTTCGCTGGTTTCTTCGCGGCTTTTTTCGCGGCGGCTTTTTTCGGCGCGGCGAGTAGCAAAGGCGAAGCGAGTCCTAGCAAAAGGTCGAGTGGATTGCTCATCGGATCCTCCTTGGGATTTGGGGATGTTTGGACGGAAACTGAACGCACAAGTGCCAAAGATTACTCCAAGCGATGGATTTGATCAATTGGGCTGTGGTCACCCCCTTTCCAAGCCTGCGTCCACTTGGACAACGTTAAGAATTTCGCGCGAGAGTATAGCACACATCTCGCGCGTTTTCAATACCTTGGGCGAAAAAAGATCAAAGAGTTTCTATGAAAATCCTTGCGCCAATCGGTCGCCGGCGATTATTTGTGGAAATAATAGGTTATGCCGAGGTTGTTGTAGACCACGCGCAAACTAGTTCCGGCATCGTTATTGAGCGTAATGGTGATGCTATTACTTCCGGCGCTTGAAAATCCCGAAACGGTGATCGGCTCGACCGATGTGTTGAGCGTTTTGTTGGCGGTTCCCCAATCACAGTCGCTCGGGTGGCATTTGCCGTACGGGTGGACCGTCAGCGTTTGTCCGGCGGAAGTGATAATGACTTTCGTGATGCCGCTGGTTGCCGCATCGTCATTTAGCCAAGTTCCGGCATATTGACTGGCGCTGGTATTGAATGAAAAATACCGCCAATCACTTTTCGTGCCCGCGCCGGCGGTTGGGCTAGTTGCCCACACGCGCCATCGCCCTTGGTTATCGCCGGGAAACGCCGCCATCGAGTAGTTGGTCGCACCGAGACTGCCGGCGGTCACATGAGCCACCCAAGAACCGGTGTTCTTTTGGATTTCGATGGTGTAACTGACGCCACCCGGAAACGCAACCGAATTCCAGGAAAATGAAGCAACGCGTGGAAAAACGCGAAAGACTTTACCATCAGAGGGTGACGTCATTGCTGGCGCGGCTGGAGGCGCAAGCGGATTCACCGTGATTGTGACTTGGCGAATGGCGGTCGTCGCACCGCAACGCGCGGTCATCGTGTACGTCGTTGTCGTCGCGGGCGAAACGACTAGATTGCCCGGACTCGCTACGCCGCCGATGCTATGGTCAATTTCGACGGAATCGGCGTTCGTCACCGCGCCCCATTGCAGTGTCGTTGAATTACCGACGGTGATCGTCGTTGCGGTCGCGCTGAAAGACGCGATGACCGGTGCGCCGGTACACCCGGAGGGTGGCGGGGTGTTCGTCGGTGGTACAGCCGTTGGAACAACCGCGCCGGGCACGCTGATGAGAACGCGCACCGTCGTGCCAAAGGTCGCGCCGGTGTTCGAGCGCATTCGCCAGTTGCCGGAATGCGGACCAGGCGCGGCGGGTGCGGTCATGGGCACGGTCACATCTACGGTGCCGCCCGGCGCAAGACTCGGCACAGCGATAATCGTCCCCGCCGTCATCGCTTCGCCGCTGACAAAGGTAAATTCGTACGCGGTCCAAGTGCACGTGCCATTGTTACTCAAGCGCCAAGTCTTGTTGAAGGTCTGCCCCGCGGCAATCGTCATTCCATCCGGAATCGTCACGTCTGCGATGAACGCCGCGTTGTTGACGCACGTACCGCTCGGCGCGCCGGTCGGCGTGACGGTCGGTGTAATGCCGGGCACTGGCGGAGGAGGCACGGTTGGGATAGGCAGAGACGGAATCGGTGTTGGCGTGTTGCTTTGCGCGACAGTTGCCGGCGCGACGTTAAGCGAAATCGCGGCGACATCGCTGACGCCGCCGGATTTGTTATACGCGCGTACGCTGATGACGTGCGCACCCTGGGTCGCTTTCCACGATTGAATCACGGTGAACGATACCTGCGGGCTGGGCGATGGATCGGTGCGGAGGGGGATGCCGTCCACGATCAACTCGACGCGGTCTACGCCCGACGAATCGGTCGCGGTGGATTGCACTTTGATTTCGTCGCCTTCGTTGTACTGACTGCCGCTGGGCGGCGACGAGATGATGACGGTTGGTTTTGCCGCACTGCACGCCGTCACTGCCGCCGCGAGCGCAAACGAAAAAATAAGTACGAAAATCCGGATACGCGCTAGAGTGGGCTGAATCATTTCTTCTCCTCCTGAATCGCACAAGAGTATAGCACAGATGCGCGTCTTTATTCAAGCCGGTCAGGATAGGACAATCGCATCTGATTTCAAACGACCAGGGTAAATTTCTGGGTGCGATGTGTGAGTTGGTTGTTCACGCAACAACTCACTGCCTCATGACGCGATGGCTCGACCAGGCGATATTTTTTTGACAAAGATAGCGATTTGTAATATGATTCACGAAGTTGTCTAATCCCTCTGATATCATAGGTCACGCATGCCAATTGATTTCCTACCGATCCTCGTGATGGTCGTCGTCGTGATTGCGTTCACCGCGATCGCGTTGACCCTCTCCGGTCTTGTCGGTCCATTGCGCCCAACTCGTGAAAAATACGCGCCGTACGAATCAGGTATGCCGCCGTTCGGTTCCGCCAAGCGGCGTGTTTCGATCAAGTATTTCCTCACCGCTGTGTTGTTCATCCTGTTTGACATCGAGATTATTTTCTTTTATCCCTGGGCGGTGCTCTTTCGCCAGCTCCAATTGTTCGGTTTGATTGAAATGGGAGTTTTTATTTTAATCTTGCTCGTCGGTTATTTCTACATCTGGCGCAAGGGCGGGTTCGATTGGGATTAGATTTTGGAAATTAGATATTGGAAGTTGGAAGTTGGAAAATCAACGAGGAAAGCAATGCTCTCTGAAAAAGCGCGTAATGAGATTCTGAAACTGACAACGAAATATCCGGATAAACGTTCGGCGTTGATGCCGGCGTTGCACCTCGCGCAACGCGAAGTGGGGCATTTGCCGGACGCGGTGCTCGATGACATCGCCGCGATTGTCGGCGTCTCGCGAACTGAAGCCAGTTCGGTCGCGACGTTTTATACGATGTACGCGCGCGAACCCAAAGGCGAACACACCGTCATGTTCTGCACCGATTTGCCGTGCGCGTTGCGCGGCGCGGATGAAATGCTGGAACACATCGAGCACAAACTGGGTTGCAAAGCCGGACAAACGACCGCCGACGGCAAGATCACGCTGCGCGATGCGGAATGCCTGGGTGGTTGCGATCACGCGCCGGTGATGCTCGTGGACGGCGAGAAACATTTCCAGGACTTGAGTATCGAAAAGCTGGACGAAATTTTGGAAGAGTTGAAGAACATGTGACCCCCTCCCCAACCCGCCTCCGCTTGCGCAGGGGCGGGAGTATGAGGTTGTTGTGACGCTTGATCCACTGTTGATATTGATCATCGAGGCGCTCGTCAAATCGCTCGTCGTCATCATCGTATTGTTGACGCTGTTTGCGTACCTCACGTTGATGGAGCGGTACGTCGTCGCGCACATCCAATCGCGCGTGGGACCGAATCGCGTGGGGCGCATCGGACCGATCGCAGTTCTCCAACCGATTGCCGACGCGGTCAAGATGATTTTCAAAGAAGACTTTATTCCCGCGCAGGCGGACAAGGTTGTTTACATCATCGCGCCGGCGATTGCGGTCGGCACGGCGTTGCTCGCGTGGGCGGTCATTCCGCTCCATCCGCCGGCGGAAATTTTCGGATACAAGGTCGTTTTCCAAATCGCGGACGTGAACGTGGCGGTGTTGTACTTGCTCGCGATTGGCTCGCTGAGTGTGTACGGTGTCGTGCTCGGCGGCTGGGGCGCGAACAACAAATACTCCTTGCTCGGCGGATTGCGCTCGACCGCGCAGATGATCAGTTACGAAATCGCGCTCGGCTTGTCGCTGGTCGGCGTGTTGATGATTTCGCAAACGCTCAGTCTTTCGAAAATCGTCGAGCAACAAAATCCGTGGTGGTTCGTGTTCGTGCAACCGGTCGCGTTCGTGATCTATGTGATCTGCGCGTTCGCGGAAACGAATCGTTTGCCGTTCGATCTACCCGAAGCCGAGACTGAACTCGTCGCCGGGTACCAGACCGAGTACTCGTCGCTGAAATTCGCGCTGTTTTACATGGCAGAGTACATTCACATGCTCACCGTCAGCGCGATCGCTTCGACGATGTTTCTCGGCGGCTATCAAGGTCCGTTCGGCATTTTCCCTGGCGTGCATTGGTTGTTCATCAAGATCATGGCGTTCATCTTTTTGTTCATGTGGGTTCGTGGAACGTTGCCGCGTTTTCGCTACGATCAATTGATGCGCTTTGGTTGGAAGGTGTTGTTCCCGCTCGCGCTCGCCAACATCGCGGTGACGGCAATTGTGTTGGTGTTGATCGGCAAGTAACGCGAGTTTCAAACTTGCGCTACGAAAGGATTCAGTGACGATGCTGAAAGATCTCGACCCCCTTGTAAGCAAATTGAAAGAAGCCCACACGATCTTGGAGCGCACGCTTGCGCCGCTGACCGACGAGCAAGCCATCGCGATCACGGTGACGTCAGAGTGGTCGGTGAAGGACGCAGTCGCGCATCTCGCCGGCGCGAATCGCGGCATGTTTGGCATCGCGCAACGCGCAGCGCGCGGCGAAGATCCAAAATTGCCGGCAGGGTACGACAACGATACCTACAACGCGCGCCAAGTCGCCAAGCGCAAAGAGCAGACGCTCGCGCAGATTCGCGCGGAACTCGATGTGACGCTCAACGAGATGCTCGCGTTTTTGGAAACCGTAACGCAAGCGCAAATGGATTTGCAGGGCGAGCATCCGGTTTTCGGCGAAGTGAAATTGAAGGATTTGCTCGTCATCATTTACAGTCACGAAACGACGCATTGTAACGAAATCGCGAACGCAATTCATCAAGCGAAAAAATAAATGGATGCCATCGTCTTTTACCTGTTTGCCGCTCTCGCGGTTGTTGCCGCGCTCGGCGTGATTTCTCTGCGGAACCCGGTGCACAGCGCGCTCAGTCTCGCCGTCGTGTTCGTGTCGCTCGCGGCGCTGTACGTCTTGCTCAGCGCGCCGTTCATCGCCGCCGCGCAAGTGATGGTTTACGCCGGCGCGATTCTGATCCTGTTCGTGTTCGTGATCATGTTGCTCAGTCCGGGCTTGGATCAAGGCGCGGGCGCGCTCGAACGACAACCCGCGCTCGCCGGCGTGTTCGGTATTGCACTCGTCCTGCTATTGGTCGTCGCCGGCGCATCGGCGGTGTTGCCCACGACGCGCGGCACATTCACGCCCGAGTACCTCGCGCAGGTCGGCAATGTGGAAGCGATTGGGGCGGCGTTGTTCACCGATTTCATCTTGCCGTTCGAGTTGACATCGGTTTTATTGCTTGCGGCGATTGTCGGCGTCGTCGTGCTGGCGAAAAAATCTAGAAGTTAGAAATTGGAAATTGGAAATTGGAAATTAGACGCACGAGTCTCACTTCCAATTTCCAACCTCCAATCTCCAACTTCTAATTTCCAACCTCCAACCTCAAAAAAATGACAGTCAATCATTTCATCATTCTTAGCGCGATTTTGTTTTCGCTCGGCGCGGTCGGCGTGCTCGTGCGCCGCAATCCGCTCATCATGTTTATGAGTATCGAGTTGATGCTCAACGCGGCGAATCTCGCGTTCGTCGCGTTCTCGCGCTATTTGCAAAACCTCGACGGTCAGGTGTTCGTGTTTCTCGTCCTGACCGTTGCCGCCGCCGAAGTCGCGGTAGGGCTTGCGATCATCGTCGCGTTGTTCCGCTCGCGCGCCAACGTGGACGTCGACCAGGTCAACGAGCTAAAGGGCTAGCCGCGATTTGAGTACGATAAGCGCAGAGCCGCAAGCGACCGCCAAAGCGTTCCGGACTTTTTTGATGGGTCTGGATGATGTGATCGGCACGCACGGAACGGAAATGCTTTTGCGACGCAGCGGGCTGGCGCAGTACGTCGGCAACTATCCGCCGAGCACAGAAGAACGTAACGGGTACCTGCTCCGTTATTTCAGCCAGGTGTCCCAGGCATTGTTCGATATTTACGGTGCGCGCGGCGCGCGTGCGATCATGCAACGTGTGGGACGCGCGCAGGCGAGTCGCGGTTTGGAAGAAAGCGCGGCATTGGTCGTCGTCGCGCGCGCGGCGATGAAGCTGATGCCGCTCGCGCAACGTGTGACGATGGTGCTCGAACGCTCGGGGCGCGCGTTGCAAGATCAATTGGATGTCGTTGTACGCACGACGAAAGATCGCGATCAGTGGTACGTCCAAGTTGAGCATTGCCCATATTGTATCGGTTGGCAGAATAGCGCACCGGTTTGTTTCGCGATGATCGGTTTTCTGCATCGCGTCTTGCAACGCGCGACGGGCGGCACGGAAACCATCGAAGAAGTGGAATGTTGCGCGAAAGGCGCAGCAGCATGTAAATATCGCATTACGCTGAATCCTGAGGAGTAGAAGCGTTCTGAAAGGTTCGGGGTGCTCGCAGAAAAAGAACTAATGAACAAGGCATTTCGCGTCGTCCTTCTGGGCGTCGAGGACGTGGTGGGCAAGCAAGGTATGACGCCGTTGTTACGCTCGGCAAATCTCACGCAGTACATTGACAATTATCCAAATAGTGATACGGCACATGGCGGGCACGAACTCGCGTACATGGGACAGATCAATCGCGCGTTGTTCGATCTCTACGGCAAACGCGGCGCGCGCGCGATTTTGAATCGCGTCGGACGCGGGCGCGCGAAAAGCGCGATCGAGGAAAACGCGATGCTGGCGAACGCGACCAAGGTCGCGACCAAGTTCTTGTCGCTGAATCGCAAGGTCAAGTTGACGCTCGACACGGCGGCGAAGACGTACAGCGAGCAGTTGAGCACGACGATTCACGTGCGTGAAGAGGGCAACACGTTTTTCTGGGAAGACGCGACGTGCGGCAATTGCATGGGGATGCAGAGCGGAACGCCGGCGTGTTACACGACGGCTGGGTTCCTGCACGGTTTGCTCGCGTGGATTCTGGACTGCGAAGACTTCAAGGTCGAAGAGATTGCCTGCCACGCGATGGGCGATGCGGTGTGTCGGCATAAGGTGACGTTGGGTTAGAGGATGAAGAAAAAAAACAGAGCATCGAAGGACGATGAACTCTGTCCCGAATATGACGTGCGGGAATTGCTCAAAGGAAGTGTGCGCGGCAAATACGCGGCGCGCTATCGTGCGGGAACGAATCTCGTTTTGCTCGAACCGGACATTGCCAAAGCATTTCCTGATGAAAAAGCGGTCAACGACGCCCTGCGTCTAGTCATTCAATTGACCAAGGTCTCCAAGCCGAGCAAACATAGCGCGGCGAAAGCATAATCGGTTTTAGAGAGTGCAGAGTTCAAGATCGAAGAGATCGCTTGCCGCGCGATGGGCGATGCGGCATGCCGGCATAAGATTACGTTGTGTTAACGCATGAAGAAAAAAGTTAGAACACAAAAAGCAAAAACGAATCTTGAACGTACGATTGATAAACGCGCGTGGTCTGTTTTGTCCAACTTTGACGATTCCGACGACAAACGTTATTGGCATTCGCAAACTCCGCAAGCGCGCTTGCGCTATATGGAAGAATTACGGCGAATGAACTATGGCAATCTCGCTACCAAGCGACTTTCAAGAGTTCTTGAAGTTGCTGAACGCGAAAAAAGTTAAGTACCTTGTCATCGGTGGGTACGCGGTTGGTTATCACGGCTACCCGCGCGCGACCAAAGACTTGGATGTCTTTGTCGCCTCCGATCCAGAGAACGCCAAAAAATTGGTCGCGGTTTTGCGTAAATTTGGATTTGGTTCACCCGACCTTTCACCGGAACTGTTTCTGCAAGATAAAATTGTGCGGATGGGTGTTCCGCCGATACGACTCGAATTGACCACAAACATTTCCGGTGTAAGTTTCGATGAATGTTATGCAAGTCGTGTTGTTGCTGTGCTGGATGGCGTTCGCGTCAGTTTGATCAGCCTGCCCAAATTGAAACAGAACAAGAAGGCAAGTGGTCGGCACAAAGATTTGGATGATTTGGAGCATCTGCCGTAACCCGACTGGTCTGCGACGCCTGGGCATCGTGTTGGCAAGAAAAGACGAACGATGGATCAAGGACTTGCACAAATTTAGTGTTGTTGTTTGGTTCATCTGGCTGATTCCGTATTCCAGTCCGATGGTGTTGCGGATGGTGGCGAGAAAGTGACAGGGGTTACTGGGTGATGTTGTATAGCTAGGTGTGCATTGCAAATGCGATTGTATCATGTCGGATTTTTGCGCTATATTGCAATTAGTGTCCTGATTTCTGAAAGAGATATCGCATATGGTTCCAAAGTTAAGTAACGGCGATTGGCTTACTAGATTCCTCGATCAAATTCGATTGGGGCCTATAGGTGTTGTTTTGTCGTTGTCAATAATCAATGTCGTTATCAACATTTCAATAGCACTAAACCAAGACGCATGGTTTCCTAGCATGAAAAGCCAAGGTCTTGGATCTGAGCCTGGTGCTTGGTTCAACGATTTTCTCGTGATTCCAGTAGTAATTGGTTATTTCAGATGGATACAAACTGCGGGCGACTCCTTGTTTGGCGAACTAGTCACAGTACAAGTTTTTTCAAACCCAAACTTTACCAAATCTATTCTAAATAATTGTAAAACACGCTTCCAAGGAGTTTGGACAGTTATTACTTCGGTGTCTATCGCTGTAATATTTTGTGTATGGTTTGTGTTGACCTTCACAGTTTTTGCAAAAAATACATTTTCGAGCTGGGTTACTGTTAGTCCTACAATTGTTTGGATCCGCGTTCCCTTTCTTTTTGTTGCGGCTTATGCAATTACGATGTTTGTAATTGATCTCGCAATGATCATCTTGGTTTTGAATGCATTGTTTAGAAATCAAGAAATTGTTGTTCAACCGTTTAGCCCGGATGATGCTGGTGGACTCGGCTCGGTTGGGCAGTTCGTCGCAAAATTAGGGTATCTGATTGGGATGCTAGGTTTGGGACTTTCTGCTAATTTTGTCACGCAGAACGCTTTTCGATTAATCGGTATTAGCGATTACGTGGCGGTAATTGCTCTAATACTATACTTGGTGCTTTCTCCAATATTTTTCTTCCTGCCACTTTGGTCAGCACATGTGGCAATGGTAAAATATCGAAACAACTTACTTACAAATATTTCAAAAGAATATGTTCAGGTTTTCAATCAATTAATCAGTCTTCGTGCTGAGAATCCCGATCGATTGGAACCACATTTAAGGAAGATTAAACAGCTTGAAGAAACACAAAAGACGATAAATAAGTTTCCTATTTGGCCATTCAATGCTGATGCTCCCAGGCGTTTTTTTGCTCTTGTCATATCACCATTAATTCCTGCCGTGATTTCAGTCGCTATTGATTTGATCAAACGTATGAGTAGTACGATTTTTCCTTGAACAGGATTTTGATCGGTATAGGTTTCAATGCATAGTTTATCAAAGTGTAATAGAATTTCACAGTGACCACATAAGGAATCAACCACTTGATCAACTATCTCTGGCTCGTGCCCGCACTGCCACTCGCGGGCGCAACTATCAATGCAATCTTCAGTCGCAAACTGCCGCGCTGGCTTGTCAGCGTGATCGCGGTTGGCGCGGTTGGCGCGTCGTTCGTCGTCTCGCTCCTCGCGTTTTTCGCGATGCAAGCGCTGCCCGAACACGACCGCGTCATCAATGTGCCGGTCTATTCGTGGATTCCGGTCGGCGAGTTCAAGATTGATGTCGCGTTCCTGCTCGACCCGCTCTCCGCGCTGATGCTCCTCGTCGTCACCGGCGTCGGTTTTCTCATCCACGTCTACTCGATGGGCTACATGGAACACGATGAGAATTACGGACGATTCTTTACGTACCTGAATCTGTTCGTGTTCTCGATGTTGATGCTGGTTCTCGGTAGCAACTATTTGCTGATGTACGTCGGCTGGGAACTCGTCGGCTTGTGCTCGTTCCTGCTCATCTCGTTCTGGTTCACGAAACCGAGCGCGGCGGCGGCGGGCAAAAAAGCATTCGTCACCACGCGCATCGGCGATTTTGGTTTCGGGCTGGGTGTGTTGTTGATCTTTGTCACATTTGGAACGCTCAACTTTGCCGATGTTTTTTCGCTTGCCCCGCACCTCCCCAATTACCAATTACCAATCACCATCATTACCTTGCTCCTGTTCGCGGGCGCGGTCGGCAAGTCGGCGCAGTTGCCGCTGTACGTTTGGTTGCCGGACGCGATGGAAGGTCCTACGCCGGTCAGCGCGCTCATCCACGCGGCGACGATGGTCACCGCGGGTGTTTACATGGTCGCGCGGTCGAGCGCGTTGTTCGAACTCGCACCGATATCGTCCGAGATTGTGGCGTGGACGGGTGCGCTCACCGCGATCTTTGCGGCGACGATCGCGCTCGTACAGATGGACTTGAAACGCGTGCTCGCGTACTCGACGATTTCGCAACTCGGGTACATGTTCCTCGCGGTCGGCATCGGCGCGTACGGCGCGGGCGTGTTTCACTTGATGACGCACGCGTTCTTCAAAGCGTTGCTGTTCCTCGCGGCGGGCAGTGTGATGCACGCGATGAACAACGTGATTGATATGCGCCAACTCGGCGGCTTGTCGAAAAAGATGCCGTGGACGTACGCGACGTTTGGCGCGGGCGCGTTGGCGATTGCCGGTTTTCCATTGCTCTCCGGCTTTTTCAGCAAGGACGAAATTCTTGCGAGCGCGTTTGGCACGGGGCACATCGCATTGTGGGTGATCGGTCTAATCACAGCCGGACTTACCGCGTTCTACATTTTCCGCGCGTTCTTCCTGACATTCCGCACATCGGCGCGATGGAAGCCGGGTGGTAAACTCGAACACGGTCATGGCGCGCAAAGCGCGTGGCATGGTCCGCACGAATCGCCCGCGACAATGACCGCGCCGCTCGCGATTCTCGCGGCGCTTGCGGTGCTTGGCGGTTTTGTCGGCATGCCGAAAGTGATGGGCACGAATTTACTCGAAGGATATTTCGAGCCGGTGTTCGCGCCGCACGATTTGCATCTGTCCGTGTCAACCGAGTGGATGTTGATGGGCGCGTCGGTCGCAGTCGGCTTGATCGGCATCGCGACGGCGTACTGGTTCTACATCGTCAAGCCGGAAATTCCGGTCAATCTCGCGAAACAATTCGGCGGCGTTTACAATTTGCTGTGGAACAAGTACTGGGTGGATGAAATCTACAGCGCGATTTTTGTCGAGCCGGGTCGCCGGCTCGCGATGTTGTTGTGGCAATTTGTGGACGTACAAATCATTGACGGCTTTGCGAATGGGCTGGGTCGCGCGACTGCATCGTTGAGCCAGGTTCTGCGTGGCTGGCAAACCGGTTACGCGCGCGCATACGCGTTGCTGATGTTGATTGGTACGGTGATTGTGATCGGGTGGTTGATGTTGCGATAATTCGGTAGGGGCGAGGCATTGCCGCAATCAATTTCGATTGAAGAATCAACCTTGCCTATGGCAACCTGCCTATCCTTACAATCACCTTTGGGCAATGCCTCGCCCCTACCTCGCGGTGTCGAACGCGGTTCGTTGGGCGCGATGGTTGGCAATTTCAAATCGGTTGCCACGCGCCGAATCAATAAAATTCGGCATGTGCGCGGGCGTATCCATTTGACAACGCAATTATTACGAACACCTTATTCGCGATGAACTTGATTTGAATCGTATTCGCGAATACATCATCGCCAATCCATCCCAATGGGATTTGGATCGCGAAAATGAATCTCGTCATGACAAAAAAACGATTTGGCTGGCAGATGAACAAAACTGGTTCTCCAGACTGGTTACCGACTGATTGATTATGACATTCAACTATCTCTCCCTTCTCATCCTTCTTCCGCTCGTCGGCGCGTTGGTTTTGCTCTTCGTCCCGCGCGGCAATGAGCGCGCGGTTCGCTGGATCGCGCTCGTCACCACGCTCGTCACGTTCGCAGTAAGCGTCGCGTTATTCGCGTCCTTTCGCAGTATTTCGGACATGCAATTCGTCGAGCGCGCGGCGTGGATTCCGCAACTCGGAATTTCGTGGTACGTCGGCGTGGACGGGTTGAGCATCTTGCTCGTCGTGCTGACGACGTTCTTGATGGTCATCGCGGTCGGCGGCTCGTGGAACGGCATCACCGAACGCGTCAAAGAGTACCACGTTCTGTTCCTGATTCTCGAAGCCGCGATCATCGGCGTGTTCGTTGCGCTCGACCTGTTCCTGTTCTACGTGTTCTGGGAGATCACGCTCATCCCGATGGCGTTGCTCATTGGCATTTGGGGACACGGACGCCGCGTCTACGCCGCAATCAAATTTGTCTTGTTCACGATGTTCGGCTCGACGCTGATGCTCGTCGCGATCTTGGTGCTCGCGTTCGCACATCGCGATGCGACCGGCACGCTCACGTTCGCGCTCGACGCGATTCAGAAAACGCCGGTGCCGCTCGGCTTGCAACCCATTCTGTTTCTCGCGTTCGCGCTCGCATTCGCGATCAAGGTGCCGATGTGGCCCTTCCACACCTGGCTGCCCGACGCGCACGTCGAAGCGCCAACCGCGGGTAGCGTGATTCTTGCTGGCGTTTTGTTGAAGATGGGGACGTACGGATTTATCCGTTTCAACATGCCACTTTTCCCCGAAGCCGCGAAAAGTTTTGCGCCGTACATCATCGTGCTCGCGCTCATCGGCATTATTTACGGCGCGGTTGTGTCCATCGTGCAAAAAGACATCAAGTCCTTGGTCGCGTTTTCGAGCGTGTCGCACCTGGGTTTCGTGATGCTGGGTCTGTTCGCGCTGAACGCGCAAGGCATTAGCGGCGGTATTTTACAAATGGTCAATCACGGTCTTTCGACCGGCGCGCTGTTCTTGCTTGTCGGCATGTTGTACGAACGGCGGCACACGCGGCTCATCGCGGACTTTGGCGGTGTGGCGAAGGTGATGCCGATCTACGCCGCGTTCTTCCTCGTCGTCATGTTCTCGTCAGTCGGCTTGCCCGGCTTGAACGGATTCGTCGGCGAGTTTCTGATTCTCGTCGGCGCGTTCCAGGCGAACGTGTGGTACGCGACGTTCGCCGCGACCGGCGTCGTGCTCTCCGCGATCTATTTGCTGTGGATGTACCAACGCGCGATGAATGGTCCGATCACACACGACGAAAATAAATCGCTGCAAGATTTGTCGCCGCGCGAAATCGCGTTGCTTGCCGCGCTCGTCGTCTTTATCGTTTGGATCGGCATGTATCCCAAGACGTTCTTGGATCCGATGCAGGCAAGTGTCTCAAATTTGCTAGGAATGCTGAAATGATAGCGCAAGGGTGCAAGGGTGCAGAGGAGCAGGGGAGAATAATCGCCCCTGCTCCCCCGCACCTCTGCTTCTCTGCGAAACTCAAAGGTGATTTGTGTCGCTCACGATTCCCGAACTGAATTTTCGTATCATTGCGCCGGCGCTCGTCGTCGTCCTCACCGCGATTATTGTTTTGCTTGGCGAGCTGTTCACCGCGTCCGGGCAAAAACGTGTGCTCGGCTATTTGAGTTTGCTGGGGCTTGGCATCGCGGCGATTGTCGCGTGGGGATTGTGGGGCGCGAATACGAGCGCGTTCCGCAATATGGTCGTCGCGGACAACTTTGGCGTGTTCCTCACGCTGACGATTCTCATTGGCGCGGCGATTAGCATCTTGCTCGCGATGGATCAGTTCGCGCAGGGCGAGTACTATGCGCTCTTGCTCTTTTCGGTCAGCGGCATGATTTTGATGGCGACCGCGACTGACCTCATCGTTATTTTCCTTGCGCTCGAATTGTTGTCTCTGCCGCTCTACTTACTCGCCGCGTTCAAACGCGAAAACAAAAGTTCGCTTGAAGCCGGTCTCAAGTACTTTTTGCTCGGCGCGTTCTCGTCCGCGTTTTTCTTGTACGGCATCGCGATGGTGTTCGGCGCGACTGGCTCGACGAATCTCGCACAGATTGCCAAAAGTGGCGTCAGCGATTTGTTGTTGCTCGGCGCGGGATTGATCCTCGTCGGATTCGCGTTCAAGGTTGCGCTCGTGCCGTTCCACTGGTGGACGCCGGATGTGTACGAAGGCGCGCCGACGACCGTGACCGCGTTCATGAGCGTCGCGGTCAAAGCGGCGGCGTTCGGCGCGTTCTTTCGCGCGTTCCTCGTCGCGTTGCCCGCATTCGCCGCGGATTGGCGCACGGTGCTCGCGGTCATCGCGGTGCTGACGATGACGCTCGGCAATGTCGCGGCGTTGCTGCAATCGAACATCAAGCGAATGCTCGCGTACTCGAGCATCGCGCACGCCGGTTATATTTTGATCGCGCTCGTCGCGATGGGTGAAAGCGGCGCGTCGTCCGCGTTGTTCTACCTGCTTGCGTACACGGCGACGAACCTGGGTGCGTTCGGCGCGGTCATCGCGTTGAGCGACGGCGCACGCGAACGACTCAACGTGTCCGAATTTGCCGGCGCGGCGCGGTCGCATCCCTTCATCGCCGCGGCGATGGCGATGTTCATGTTGTCGCTCGCGGGCTTTCCGCCGTTCGGTGGTTTCGTCGGCAAGTTTTTGATTTTCGGCGCGGCGGTGCAAAATAATTATGCGTGGCTCGCGGTCGTCGGCGTGCTCAATAGTTTGATTTCGGCGTACTTTTATTTGCGCCCGGTCGTGCAGATGTACATGAGCGAGCCGGCGGAAGGGTGGGGTGCGGTGCGTGTTGCGCCGCTCGTGACGCTCGCGCTCGTCATCGCGCTCGCGCTCGTGATCGCGCTCGGAGTGTTCCCCTCGCCAGCCATTGCGCTTGCCGGTGGTTTGCTTCGATGATGATTGACGAACGCATTGACATTGATAGCGATATGTCAGCCGCGTTCAGAGCCGATAACAAGAGTTTTTGGCGAGACGTGGCGAATTCAATCATTTGGAAATTTTTCTGAAAAAACGCTTGACAAGCGCGGTTGACCTGTGGTAATATAGCGACGCATTCGAGTGGATATGAAACAACAAATGTTGAGCGAGTAAACTTTGAAATTTGTCTTCACCCATTGAGGCGTGAAGCACTTTGATTCACGCCTTTTTTCTTGCCCGACGGGTGTTAATATTTTGTAAGTATGAGGTGGGCCGGTAGCTCAATTGGCAGAGCAACAGCCTTTTAAGCTGTGGGTTCAGGGTTCGATTCCCTGCCGGCTCATTTTTTCTTGCTCGGCAAGCAAGCAGTCCGTCGCTCATTTACAAATGAGAGGAACTTCCCGACTCCCAGTTCGATCTTGATCGAACGAGATTGCCTCACGAAACAGCAAGTGAGGGCACACACCCCCACCCAACCTCTCCTGTCTTCGACAGGGAAGGAGCAAGCGAGGGCGCGTGACGACAACTGCAACAGCAAGTATTCCCGCCGCGCGTTCGCGTGCGGTAAGGGCTGAAACGGTGGGGTAAGAGCCTACCAGCGTCGTCGGAGACGGCGGCGGCTGGGTGAATGTCCAATCGGGAGCAAGGCGGGTGGGATTGGCTCGCTTAGCCCCGTCGTTTACGACGGGGACCGCAGTTGATTCCCGTCGCAGTGACGATGCCGACGCGCGGCAACACCGCGCAACGCAATCGTGACCGCGCGATTTTCGGATCGCGCGAGACAGATGACGGACCAAACAGAATCGGGGGTATGCTTGCTTGCCGCCGGATTTGAATTATCGCGAAAAGTTTTCGCACAAAAATAGAAAGGAAGGATTTTATGCGTGCCGAGATTTTGTTTCCGCATAAAAGTGTTGGAACGCTTTCGAGCGTTCGCAATGGCAAATGGCGCGAACTCGTCAAACGCGTCGCCATTTTGCCGGAGGATCATCCCGATAGTCTGGCGTTTTCGTTGATGATGATTCGTCAATGTGATTGCCTCGATTGCAACCCCGATCGCTACAAGGCGCTGATGGGTTGCGCGGCGTGCGCCAAGCGCACGGTTGGCTCGTACAAGGGCGCGGACGACGGATTGATCAAAGCGTTCCAAAAAGCGCGCGCCGAAGTAGACGGCTATCTCAAAGAGCGCTCGCTCGATCAAGCGGCATAAATCAAAACCTGGAAGGTCACAACCTCCCAGGTTTTTTATTTCACCGTATCTGTGAGTTTTCGTGAATGTTCGTTAAGACACTCCTGGGTTTGCAAAGTAGACGCGCGGTACTCTCCAGAACTGTGTCCGGCTTAATAAAAGCACATGTCCGCCCGCATCCTTTTGTGGGCGGAGCGAGGCTGT
>JACRBM010000051.1 GCA_016219275.1 Chloroflexota bacterium | reverse complement strand
TGGCCGACTAATTGTCGGCGCAGTTTTCGCGCGCCTGCACGACGACAGAAAGCCCGCTGAGACCCAGGTTGCGAAAGAAATTTGGCGATCTTGGGTCGGGGAGGAGGCATTTCGCGATTCCTCTCCGACAAACTGCTAGGGCGCGTACTATTCACAAACGCGAATCCAGGAATCAGAATTCAGAATTCAGAATTATTCTTCTGGCTTCTGAATCCTGGCTTCGGACCGCTGATTTTTGACTACAGGATTCCAACATGCAAGACACGTTTGGTCGGAACATTGAATACATGCGTCTCTCGGTGACGGAGGCGTGCAACTTTCGTTGCGCCTATTGCGCGCCGGATGGATACGTCACCCCATCCACGTCGCCGCTCACGCTCAACGAAATCGAAAGCGTGGTTCGCAGCGCGGTCGCGCTCGGCGTCACCAAAATTCGATTGACCGGCGGCGAGCCGCTCTTGCGCCGCGACATCGTGGACATTACGCGCGCGATTGCCGCGATTGACGGCGTGCGCGATCTCGCGCTGACGACGAACGGATTTTTGCTCGACCGACTAGCCCAGCCGCTTGCCGATGCTGGGTTGCGCCGCGTCAACATCAGTCTCGATAGTGTGCGCCGCGAGCGGTTCGCACAGATCGTCGGCGTGGATGCGTTCGACGCGGTCTGGTCTGGGATCGTCGCCGCGGAAGCGGCGGGACTCGCGCCGCTCAAAATCAATGTCGTCGCGATGCGCGGCATCAACGACGACGAATTCGAGGATTTGGCGCGGCTCACTGTCGAACGCGATTGGCACGTGCGGTTCATCGAACTGATGCCGGTCGGCGCGGGCGATGCGGCGCGCGAATTTTTCGCCCAGCATTTCATCGCGGCGAATGAATTGATCGCGCGGTTGCCCGCGTTGATGGCAGGCGACGCGCCACGCGGCAACGGTCCGGCGCGGACATACCGTCTCCCGAATGCGCGCGGCACGGTCGGTTTTATCACGCCGGCGAGCGAACATTTTTGCAACGCGTGCAATCGAATTCGGGTAACCGCGTCCGGTTCGTTGTGTGCGTGTCTGTTCGGAGACCGCGGCGTGGATATGCGCCACGCCTTGTGCGAAGGCGTCAGCGAAGCCGGTTTGCAAGAGTTGCTCGCGCGCGCGATAGATTCCAAACCCGAGCATCATCCCTTCGGCGATGATTTCAAGATCGAAGCCGGCGCCATGTCTCAGATCGGTGGGTAGACGACGACCCAGGAATACGGGATCATGAATCGCCAACTAGCGAGGGAGGGCACCAAAGCGATTGTCATATACATGGGCATTCGCAGTAGGTGCCTTTTTGTTTTCGCGACGAATGGGATGATGCCAGGTCGAGCACCCTCGACCGCAAACACAGCCGCACGCATGAAATCGTTTTGGAGCAGAGGCGTTAACGTTTTGCCTTCATCGCGTAGACGGTGGAGAAGGTGAAAGAATGAAAGCGAATCGCAAAATCAATGCGCCGCGCCATGCAAGCAGACGGACTGCCAGCAAGAGCGTTGCTCGCGACGCTACAACGCGCAAACGCGCAGAGCAAGAACGCGCGCGCCCTGGCGCGGAGGCGCAAATCGAAAAAATCCTGGAAAGCGTTTCGGATTCCTTCGTCGCGCTGGACAATGATTGGCGCTACACCTACGTCAACGCCAAAGCCGCGCAGACGTTTGGGCGCACGCGCGAGCAGTTGATCGGCAAGCATATCTGGACCGAATTTCCGGAAGGCATCGGGCAGCCGTTTTATCACGCGTACTACAAGGCGGTCGAGACGCAACAGCCGATTTTTCTCGAAGAATATTATCCGCCGTACGACCGCTGGTTTGAGAATCGCATCTATCCGTCCAAAGAGGGACTCGCGATTTTCTTTCACGACGTCACGGACAAAAAGCGCGCGGAGCTGGCGCGGCGCGAAAGCGAAGACCGTCTGGCACGCATCGTCGAAACCGTTCCGGAGAGCATTGTAATTCTAGATCGTCAAGGACACATTACGTTTGCCAATTCCGCCGCCGAAAAAACCCTCGGATTGACGCGCAGCGGTATTACGGAACGAGTTTACAACGATCCGGGTTGGAAGATCACCGCGGTGGACGGAGGGCATTTCCCAGAAGAGAATCTTCCTTTTGTCCGTGTGATGCAGAGCGGCAAGCCGGTGTATGATGTGGAGCACGCTATTGAACGCGCCGACGGCGCGCGCGTCATCTTGTCCATCAACGCCGCGCCGTTGCGTGACGCGCGTGGCGAATTGATCGGGATGGTCGCGGCGATGGGCGACATCACCGAGCGCAAACGCGCGGCAGAGGCGCTGCGCGAGAGCGAAGAGAAATTCTCCAAAATCTTTTACGCCAGTCCGGTGGCAATCAGCATCACCCGTAGATCAGACGGACACTACGTGGACGTGAACGCCAGTTTCCTAAAGCGGCTAGGTTACGCACGCGAAGAATTGATCGGGCGGACCGCGCTGGAAGCGGGGTTGTGGGTGGATCCCGCCGAGCGCGTGGAAATGATGCGGATCATGCGCGAGCAAGGATCGCTGTGCAACTTTGAAGCCAGGTTCCGCACGAAATCAGGCGAGATGGGCACGGCGTTGCTCTCGCGCGATGTGATCGAATTGGCTGGCGAAAAATATTTCATCGGGACGACGCTCGACATCACCGAGCGCAAACGCGCGGAAGAGAAAATCCAACAAGAGGAACGAATCTTGCGCCTGTTCGTCGAACATTCTCCCGCCGCCATCGCGATGCTCGATCAGGAAATGAAGTACATTGTGGCAAGCCGGCGCTATCTCATAGATTATGACTTGGGGGAGCAGAATTTGATTGGTCGCTCGCACTACGAGGTCTTTCCAGAAATTCCTGAACGATGGAAAGAGATTCACCGACGATGTTTGGCTGGAGCGATAGAACAGGCAGGGGAAGACCCATTCCCGCGTGCCAATGGGGAACTGGATTGGGTGCGTTGGGAAATCCGTCCCTGGTACGTGCACACAGGCGAGATCGGCGGAATCATCCTCTTCTCCGAAGTCATCACCGAGCGCAAGCGCGCGGAAGAAGAAATCCGCAAACTGAATGCCGAACTGGAACAGCGCGTCGTCGAGCGCACCGCGCAACTGCAAACCGCGAACAAGGAACTCGAATCGTTTTCGTACTCGGTGTCGCACGATCTGCGCGCGCCGCTGCGCGCCGTCAGCGGCTTTGCGGAAATCGTTGCGCGCCGGCATCGCGCGAACTTGAACGACGAAGGCAGGCATTACGTTGACAACATCGTCCAGGCAAGCGAGCGAATGGGACATTTGATTGACGATCTCTTGCAGTACTCGCGTCTTGGACGCCAGAGTGTGCGCCGCGAGCCGGTGCCGCTGCGCGCGATTTTCGCGCCGCTCGCAAGCGACCTGTCCGCGCGGCTAACGGAAATGGGCGGAACGTTGGAGGTCGCGGACGATCTGCCGACCGTGATCGGCGACAAGACGTTGTTAACCCAGGTTTTCACGAACCTGCTCGAAAACGCTCTCACGTATCGCAAGCCGGACGCGCCCGCGCAGATCGCGGTCAATTGGCAAACCGCGGGGAAAGATGTTATCATCCGCGTGCGCGACAATGGCATCGGCATTGCACCGGAGCACCACGAAAAAATCTTTAACGTCTTTCAGCGTTTGCATAGTGAAGAGGACTATCCCGGCACCGGCATCGGACTCGCGACGGTGAAAAAATCGGTCGCGTTGTTGGGCGGAAGGGTGTGGGTAGAGTCACGCGTAGGCGAGGGGAGTACGTTTTGTGTTAGGTTGTTGAAGGAGTGATCTATGAACAGATCGGCGCACATTTTACTCGTCGAGGACAATCGCATGGATGTCGAGTTGACGCTCGACGCGTTTCGTGAAGCGCGCTTGCTCAATACGATTCACGTCGCGCCGAATGGAGAAGACGCGCTCGATTATTTGTTCGGGCGCGGCAAGTACGCCGACCGCCACGCGTATCTCTTGCCGAACCTCATTTTGCTCGACCTGAAACTCCCGGGCATTGACGGCTTTGAAGTGCTACGCCAAGTCAAGAACACGCCACTCCTCAAGCGCCTGCCGGTCGTCATTCTCACCTCGTCGAAGGAAGAGGGCGACCGCGCGCTCTCATACGACGGCGGTGCAAACAGTTACATCGTCAAGCCGGTTTCGTTCGAAGGATTCTTGAGCGTCGTTCGGCAAATCGAAGGATACTGGTTCTCGCTTAACGTCGCGCCGCCGGAGGGTGAGCCATGAGCGAACTCATTCGCATTCTCTACGTTGACGATTACCCACTCGACCGTGAGTTGGTGCGCGATGCGTTGGAAAAAGAGCAGGGTGGTTTTCAAGTCACGGAAGCAAGATCGCGCGCGGATTTCGAAGCGCGGCTCGCCGAAGGCGATTATGACCTCGTGCTGAGTGATTTCAATATCCTGGGCTTTGAAGGGCTCCAAGTTCTCGACGCCGTTCATGCAAGAAATCCGCAAGTGCCGGTAGTGATTGTCACTGGGACCGGCTCAGAAGAAATTGCCGTCGAGGCGCTCAAGCGCGGCGCGGCGGATTACGTGATCAAGACGCCGAAACACATTCGGCGATTGCCACTGGTGATTCGTGCTGCGCTCGAAAAAAGGCGTCTGGGGGTTGAACACACGCGCGCGGCAGAGGCGCTCCAGGAAAGTGAAACATCTTTCCGCTATTTGTTTACCAACAATCCGCATCCGATGTGGGTTTACGATTTGGAAACGCTGGCTTTCTTGGAGGTCAACGATACCGCGGTACTCAAATATGGTTTCTCGCGCGACGAATTTTTGCAGATGCGTATCACGGACATTCGTCCGGCAGAAGACGTCGCGCGTCTGCTTGAGAATGTTCGACAAACGCGACCCGACATTCAATTTTCCGGTGAGTGGCGACACCGGCTCAAAAACGGTTCACTCATTGATGTCGAGATCGTCTCTCACAAATTAGAATTCGCCGGACGCCCAGCCGCGCTCGTCGTCGCGCACGACGTCACCGAGCGCAAGCGAGCAGAAAAGTCGCGGCAGGAAAGTGAAGAGCGCTTTCATCGCCTTGCCACTAACTCGCCGGACGTTATCTATGTGTTGGATCTAACCAAGAACCAGACGGTCTTTTTTAATCGTGAAGAATTTTGCGGGTATTCCCGAAGTGAATTGCTTGCGCCAGGTTCTATTTTCTTTGCCATTCATCCGGATGACCTATCTGCGGTGAGAGCGCACTGGCATCAAGTCATGCAAAGAGGATCGGCGGGTGGCGCGAGCGCCATCGAGTACCGGCTCAAGCGGAAAGATGGCGATTGGGAATGGGTGCAAAGCAGAGAGACGATTCTGAGTTCCAGCGCGGGCGATGCGCCAACCCAGATCATCGTGACATTGACCTTGATCACCGAACGTAAACGCGCGGAGGCGGCGCTAAGGGAGAGCGAGGATCGCTATCGCGACCTGGTGGAGCACAGCCATGATCTGATCTGCACCCACGATTTGCAGGGACGGATTCTCTCCGTGAACCCGGCGGCGGCAAAACAACTGGGGATTGACGCAGACACTCTCTTGAAAATGAACCTGCGCGACATTCTCGCGCCCGAGGTGCGCGACCAGTTTGCCGAATATCTGGTCGCCATCCAGAGAGATGGAACAGCCAGCGGCTTGATGCTGGTACAGACCAGCACCGGGGAAAAGCGAATCTGGGAATACACCAATACGCTGCGCACCGAAGGCGTCGCCGCGCCGATTGTGCGCGGGATGGTGAGCGACATCACCGAGCGCAAGCACCGTGAGCGCGAACTGGAAGCGATCGCGAATGTAAGCACTGCCTTGCGGGTCGCGCAAACTCGCGCGGCAATGTTGCCGATCCTTCTCGATCAATTGTTGATTTTGTTGAACGCCGATGGCGCGGCATTTGAGATGCTTGACCCAGTCAGTGGTGAAACGATAACCGAATTGGGTCGGGGGATTTGGGCGCCTGTCACCGGCGAGCGCATTCCACCGGGCAAAGGATTGACGGCGCAAGTTCTCGCCACGCGCCAGTCCTACCTGAACAACGATGCGCCAAACGACCGGAAACTGTTCCGACCGGATCTGATTGGCGGGTGTACTGCCATCGCGGGTGTGCCGCTGATCGCCCAGGAACAAATCATTGGCTTGTTGTGGATTGCGCGCAAGACCGCGATGGGCGACGGGGAGATGCGTCTATTCACCGCCATCGCCGATATCGCCGCGAATGCGATTCACCGCGCGACTTTGCACGAACAGACTGAGCGGCAGGTGGAGCGACTCGCCGCCCTACACGCGATTGATAGAGCGATCGGTAGCAACATTGACCTTCATATCACACTTGATCTTCTCCTTGCTCATGTGACGACACAACTGCGCGTGGATGCCGCCACTGTGTTGTTGCTCAACCCACATTTGAATACGCTAGAGTTCATCGCGGAACGCGGTTTTCGGGGAAGCGGCATCACGCGCTTGACTCTGCGCCTGGGGGAGGACCATGCTGGTCAAGCCGCGCTGGAACGCCGGCTGATCAGCATCCCCAATCTGAAAGAGGCAGCGCGTCCATTCACTAAAGCCCATCTCACAGCGGGCGAGGATTTCATCGCCTACTTGAGTGTTCCCCTCATTGCCAAAGGAAAGGTCAAAGGCGTTTTAGAAGTTTTCCATCGCGCCCTGCTCAGTCCCGACCCCGAGTGGATGGATTTTTTTGAAACGCTCGCCGGGCAAGCCGCCATCGCGATAGACAACGCCGAACTGTTCAACGGTTTGCAGAGTGCGAACAGCGAACTGGTGCTTTCGTATGATGCGACCATCGAGGGTTGGTCGCGCGCGCTCGATCTGCGCGACAAAGAGACGGAAGGGCACACTCAGCGCGTCACCGAGATGACGCTGCGTCTCGCGCGCGCGATGGGTCTGAACGAGGCGGAATTGGTTCAAGTTCGCCGGGGCGCGCTGCTCCACGACATCGGCAAAATGGGCATCCCGGACAGCATCCTCCTCAAACCGGGCGCGTTGAGCGACGAAGAGTGGAAGGTCATGCGCAAGCATCCGGAGTACGCGTATAATATGCTCGCGCCGATTGAATACTTGCGCCACGCGCTGGACATTCCGCACTGTCATCACGAAAAGTGGGATGGGACCGGTTATCCGCGCGGGTTGAGCGGTGAACAAATTCCGCTGTCCGCAAGAATCTTCGCGGTGGTAGATGTGTGGGACGCGATGTCGTCGGACCGACCGTACCGCACGGCGCTTTCGAAACAAGAGGTGCGCGAACATATCCGCGCTCAAGCCGGCCGGCACTTTGATCTTCAAGTCGTTGAGATTTTCTTGCAACTGATCGGGGAGGTAGCACTCCATTAAATCGTGGAGCGTGATCTGAACATGGGCAATTGAAATTGCCCCGCATGAGCCGTTGGCTGGTCGCCCGCCTACGCAGGCGAAATGCGGCGTCCACGTAGGCAATTGTCCCGAATGCAATGAGGGATGGACGCCCGGCGGAACGCCCACTAAAGGCGATTTCAATCGCCCCATTTTGACTCCACGATTCAGTGTCGGGTCACCATCGGGGATGCGAGCGTTGCTTAGAGCAGATTCCTTTCGGATTGAGGACGTTCAGATCTCCAAAGTGTCCAAAAACTTTAGAAATCTGAATAGCGCAACCATTTTCTACGCCTGCTTCCTGGGTCTGTATTGGATCGCCTCCGCCAAATGCGGCGTTTCGATTTTATCGCAGTCCGCCAGATCGGCAATCGTGCGCGCCAGTTTCAAGATGCGATGATACGCGCGCGCACTCATCTGCATTTGTTGCATCGCCGCGCGCAAAAGATTTTTCCCCGCGCTGTCTATCTCGCAAAACCGCCGCACTTCCGCCGGTCCCATGTCGCCGTTGCATTGCAGATTTGTGCCGGCAAACCGCGCGCGTTGGCGCGTCCGCGCGTTCTCCACGCGCGCACGAATCGTCTCCGATGTTTCGCCGAGCCGGTCGCCGGAGAGTTTCTCGTAATCCACACGCGGCACTTCGATGTGAATATCAATCCGATCGAGCAACGGACCGCTGATGCGTTTTTGATAGCGTAACACATTCGAAAGCGAGCAGGTACACTCTTTGACAGGGTCGCCATAGTAGCCGCAGGGACAGGGATTCATCGCAGCGATCAGCATAAAATTCGCTGGGAACGTGAGCGAGCCTTGCGCGCGCGAAATCGTTACGACCTTGTCTTCGAGTGGTTGGCGCATCACCTCAAGACTGCGCGAATCAAATTCCGGCAATTCGTCGAGGAACAACACGCCGCGATGCGCCAGCGAAATTTCGCCGGGGCGGGGCCACCGTCCGCCGCCGACGAGACCCGCGTGCGAAATCGTGTGATGCGGCGCGCGGAACGGGCGATGCCGCACGAGTGGTGAATCGCTCGGCAACATATCGTTCACCGAATAGATGCGCGTGATCTCGAGGGATTCTTCGAGCGTGAGGTTGGGCAGAATCGAAGGGAACGAACGCGCGAGCAAGGTCTTGCCCGCGCCTGGGGGACCCATCATCAACAAGTTATGTTGCCCCGCCGCCGCCACTTCAAGCGCGCGCTTGACATGTTCCTGTCCGCGCACTTCGGCACAATCGGTTGCGTAACTGGGCGCCGTGTCCGGCGAAAAATCGCGCGACGCGCAGTACGGCGCGAGTGGTTGCAGCGCGTTCAAATGCGCGGCGAGCGCGAACAATGTTTCGATGGGATACGCCTTTACATCGGGGACGAGGGCGGCTTCGGGCGCATCGCTGGCAGGAACGAAGAGCGCATCGAAACCGCGTTCGCGCGCAACCGCCGCCATCGGCAGGACGCCGTTCGTGTGACGCACGATTCCGTCGAGCGATAACTCGCCGATGATGAGCGTGCGTGTCAGATCCGCGTGGATTTGTTCGGACGCGATCAGCAGACCAACCGCGATGGGCAAATCGTACGCTGGTCCTTCTTTGCGAAGATCGGCGGGCGCGAGGTTGACCGTGATGCGCTTGTCGAAGGGATAGGCGAAACTAGAGTTCTTGATCGCGGCGCGCACGCGTTCGCGTGATTCCTGCACCGCGGCATCGGGGAGACCGACGATGGTCAACCCAGGTTGACCGTTGGAGATGTAGACTTCGACATCCACGAGCGCGCCGTCGAGACCGACGACCGCGCAACTGGTGACTTTGGCGAGCATTGGCGTGTCTCCATCGTGCGAGAATGAGTACCCGCGTGCAATTGCCGAAAGATTGTACTCGCGTGCGCGCGGGATGTCAAAACCAGAACCAACCGTACGGGTTTGGAGTATTCAGGTTCCCCAGGTTTTTGTTTTCACAAAAGCGCACGCGCCTGCCAGAAATAAGAACCGCGTCTTTATTTGGCGCGCACATTTTGGATCGGATCATCTAGCGGGTGTTGACACTTTGCTTATGGGCGCGCTTGTCAGCATACATTCGTTGATCGGCGAGTTTCAATGTTTCTTCGAGGTGGTCGTCTACGGTCGTCGCCACACCGAGCGAAAGATCGAGTGGCAAGTCGGTAGTCGTCGCCCGGTATTCGACGAGTTTTTCGTGGATTCGCATCAAAATTTGCTCCGCGGTGAACGCGTCCGTCGCCGGCAAGAGAATGGCGAACTCATCCCCGCCGACGCGCGCGATGATGTCGGACGCACGAAAGACCTGGTGGAACACGGCGGTCGCGCGCCGCAATAGTTCATCGCCCGCCGCGTGCCCCCGCGAATCATTGATTCCTTTCATATTATCGGCGTCGGCGACGATCACACTCACTGGAAAGGCGCGGCTATATTCCAGGCGCGCGAGCTCCGCCTCAAAGTGCATTCGGTTATACAACCCTGTCAACGCATCGTGCGTGCTCAAATAGTACAATTGCCTCTCCGCCTGCTTGCGCGCAGTGATGTCTTCTCTGACCGCGACGAAATGCGTAATTTTGCCGGACACATCGGCGATGGGCGAGATGGAGGCGGATTCCCAATAACGTTCGCCGTTCTTCTTTTTGTTGTGAAACTCGCCGTGCCATTCTTTTCCCGCTAGGATCGTGTTCCACAACTCGGTGTAGGTTTCCTGCGCCATCTCGCCCGATTTCAAAATGCGCGGATTCTTGCCCAATGCCTCTTCAAACGTATAGCCGGTTATTTGAGTGAATTTTGGATTGACGTACTCAATCGTGCCGTCCGTATCGGTGATGACGATAGACGCCGGGCTTTGCTCGACGGCGCGCGAGAGTTGGCGCAGACGCAATCCCACTTGTTTGTACGCAGTAATGTCTTGGACGTGTGAGAAAAAATAGAGCGGCGCGCCACGCGCGTCGCGCACGAGTGAACTTGCCACGCGCACCCATACAATCTGCCCTTGCCGGTGAATGTACCGTTTCTCAAATTCGTCATGCTCGATCTCTCCGGCGAGGGCGCGCCGACCGAACAGGGGACTCGTGTCCATGTCGTCGGGGTGCGTCACGTCATTCACTTTTAGAGCCATCAATTCGTTTTCCGAGTAGCCCAGAATCTCGCCCAAGCGATGGTTGACGCGCAGAAAACGCCAGCTCAGGTCTATCATCGCCATGCCAATGTTCGAGTTTTCGAACGCAAGCCGGAATCGTTCCTCGCTCTCGCGCAATGCTTCTGCCGCGCGTTTGCGTTCGGTAATATCGTGCCCATAGAAATTGGCATAGCCCCCCTCGACGACCGGCGTAATGTAGAATAAAAAGATTCGCTCGCCGCAAACAATCTCCGTGGTGGTCCGCGACGAGTTCTTGAATGCTTGGCTGACCAAGTCGCATACAAGCGGGGGCGCGTATTTTCCCACTACGCTTTGCCATTCTGCGAGCAAACCCTGGCTTGCTAGGTTGGCATACAGAATGACGCCCTCCAAGTTCAAGCGTAATACCGGATTGGGGTTTTCCGTGGGAAACTTGGCGAGATTGGAGATTACTTGGTCCGCTTTTTTGCGCGCAGTAATGTCGCGTGAGTTGATAACCAGCCCTTCCACCGCCGGGTTAGCGAGCAAGTTGCAGATCGTTCCTTCAATCACCGCCCAATCGCTGTCTTTCCGGCAGATCCGCACTTGAAAGTGGGTGACCTGGTTGGGGTTTTCGAGACTCGCGGTAAATGTGCGCGTCAAAGTGACTCTATCGTCGGGATGCATCCAATCCAGCAT
The DNA here is from genome assembly GCA_016219275.1 of Chloroflexota bacterium. Lineage (NCBI taxonomy): Bacteria > Bacillati > Chloroflexota > Chloroflexota bacterium. The sequence goes on along the minus strand of JACRBM010000051.1, from coordinate 40,983 downwards.
ATTCTGATTGGTGATCTCGGCAACGGTATCGCCGAGGAGCCGTTGCATGGATGGACTGCAATATCGCACGGTGCCATCCGCGTTCACCACGGTAATTAAATCGTGCGCATTTTCGGTGAGCGCGCGAAAGTAAGCGTTACTGCGCGCAAAGCTTTCCTCGCTTTGTTTGAGACTCCGAAACAACGAGTCATAGGGTCTTTGCAGACCACTTTCGATCAGCGAAAGATAGATCAAGTAAAATGCAATGACCTTGAAAAGGTGACCGACCAGATTGGCAAGATCGTACACGCCCAAGTACGACGTAAAGGCGATTTCCGAACCAATCGAGGCGATCGTCGCGAAGATCAGGAGATTCAAAATGCCGTGGTCAAAGTGGCGGCGCTGGCGAATCAACACAAAGATGGATGCGGTGAAGATCGCGCAAATGATATATTCGCTGACGATTTTGAACGGCGTGAGACCCGCCCCTTCGATGTAACAGACCGGAAAGAGGTTTCCAAAAATCACTCCGAGCAAAACAATTGTGACTATGCTATAGCCGGCGAGGATGAACGATCCAGGCAACCGCCGGCGCAGGAAGAGCGGCGCAATGAGGAGCGAAACACTTTGGAGATAGCGCGCGGCGACCCACAACTGGGTGGGCAAGTTAGCGTCGTACTCGCGAAAGATACCGATGCCCTTGAACGCGAGCGTATGCACCACGTCTATGATGCTGATAAATACAAAGCCGATTCCGATAAACAAAAGATAGGTATTGGCGATCCACTGTCGCGCGTTCCATGCGACGATGAACACACCGATGCCGACGCCGACGCTAAACACTTCTGCCAGGGTGTGGAACAACAAGTAACTATACAAACTGGTCAACGCCAGCCCGAGTAAAAGGATAGCGACGACAAGAAGGTGTTGGATTTGGTGGCGGACCAATTGCAAATGAATTCTCCTTTACGCGGCGCACGCGAGTAGCGTTTGCGACGCGTCAATGGTATACAATCTACTGTATCGCGAATGAATTGCGCTGTCAAAAAACTGGGTAAAGAAAATTGGAAATTGATCGGAAAACCAGCAATCCGCCGAGACTTGCCGTACTCCGAGACTTGAGACTAAACGTGACCTGCATTCTACCGCCGATGAATTGAAGCAAACCAGACACTTTTGACACGCGTTGCGATTGCGGTTACAATTTTCGGGAAATATGGTAAGGAGGAAACAGGTAGACAAGTAGACCGGTGAGACTTGTATCCTTGTTTACCAATCTACTTGTTTACTATCATCTTGAAGGAGGAATCGAAATGCCAGTCAAAAAGAAACCGACCAAACCCGTGAAGAAATCAATCGTCAAGCGTCCGGCGAAAAAAGCCGCCGCGCCAAAAGGCAAACTGCCCAAGATTACGTACGCGACGCTCGCCGTCACACCCAAAGACGATGAAGCATACGACGCCGCCGTCGCCAAGGTACGCGCCGAACTCGGCAAGCACTTTACGAATTTCGTGAACGGCGAAGCGCGCGCGTCGTCCGCCGGCGAGATGGCGCACGCGAGTCCGGTGAACACGAACTGGGTCGTCAGTTATTTTCCGAAAGGCACGCGCGAGGATACGCGCGCCGCGATTCGCGCCGCGCGCGCGGCGTTTCCCGCATGGAGCGCGCTGGATTATCGCGCGCGTCTCAAGATTTTGCGCCGCGCTGCCGATTTGATCGTCGAACGGCGTTTCGAAATTTCCGCGTGGATGGCGTTCGAGGTTGGCAAGAATCGCGCTGAGGCGCTCGCCGAAGTGAACGAATCGGCTGAGTTGATTCGCTATTATTGCGAGCGGATGGAATTTCACAAAGGTTTCGTGCTGCCGCTCGAATCGCCGGGAGCGGGGCAAAAGACGATGAGCGTTCTGCGACCGTACGGCGTGTGGGGCGTCATCGCGCCGTGGAATTTTCCGATGGCGCTCGCGACCGGGATGAGTGCGGGCGCGCTCGTCGCCGGCAACGCAGTCGTGTTCAAGCCCTCGTCCGAATCGCCGGTCGCCGGGTACGAAATTTATCGCGCGTTCGCGGACGCGGGCGTGCCGAACGGCGCGTTCAACTTGATGGTCGGACCTGGGTCGGCGGTCGGCGTCGAATTGCAAGAGAACCCCGGCGTGGACGCGATGGTGTTTACCGGCTCGCTTGAAATCGGTATGCAGTTGTATCACACGTTCGCGAAAAATCATCCCAAGCCGGTCATCGCGGAAATGGGCGGCAAGAATCCGGCGATTGTGACCGCGAGCGCGGATCTCGACGAAGCGGCGGAAGGCGTGATGAAAGCCGCGTTCGGGTTCGACGGGCAAAAGTGCAGCGCGTGCTCGCGTGTCTACGTGGACAATCGCGTCAAGGAAAAATTCCTCGAACTCCTCGTCCAATACACGCGCGACCGCGTCAAGGTCGGCGATCCAACGCTCAAGCCGACATTTATGGGACCTGTCATCAACAAAGCCGCGGTGGATGTGTACTTGCGCGCGGCGAACGAGGCGCGCGCGGCAGGTGGCACGTTCCTGCTCGGCGGCAACGCGCTCGGCGGCGAATTTGCAAACGGTTATTTCGTCGAACCGGCGATTGTCGCATTGCCGGCGACGCACAAATTGTTCCAGGAAGAATTGTTCCTGCCGATCCTCGTCGTCGCGGGCGTGGACTCGTTCGAGATCGCGATGCGCTGTGCGAACGACTCGGATTACGGATTGTGCGCCGGGATTTACAGTCACGAACAGAGCGAGATTGATTACTTCTTCGACCACATCCAAGCCGGTGTGACGTACTCGAATCGTCGCGCCGGCGCGACGACCGGCGCGTGGCCCGGCGTCAACTCGTTCGGCGGATGGAAAGGGAGCGGCAGTACCGGCAAGAGCGGGCTGGGTCCGTACTATATTCAACAATTCATGCGCGAACAGTCGCGGTGGATCGTTGGGTAGTGCGATGGTTCGGTAGTTTGATAGTGCGTTAGTTGGAATGCGGACGCACGGAGTGTTTTGCTTCGCGCGTCCGCGTTTTGTTTTTTGGAGAATCAGCGCGCGCGTCGTATAATGGAATTTGCGTATCTTTATCACGACAAAATTCTATTCGCTGGAGCATTACTTTGGAACTCATCGGTTTTATTGGCTTGTTCATTGCCGCGGTGCTGGCGGGCGGCATCAACTCGGTTGCCGGCGGCGGTACGCTCGTGTCGTTTCCGGCGCTCGTCGCGTTTGGCATTCCAACGATCAACGCGAACGCGACGAACACGTCGGCGTTGTGGCCCGGCTCGGTGAGCGGCGCGTTCGCGTACGCGCGCGACACGGAACGCGACGGCGCGCTCGTGTGGACGTTGCTCATTCCGAGCGCGCTCGGCAGTCTCGCCGGCGCGTTCGCGCTCGTCGTTACGCCGGAAGAAACGTTTCGACGCGTTGTGCCATTCCTGGTTTTGTTTGCGACGTTGTTGTTCGCGTTCAAAGATGTGTACGCCAAACTCACGCGGCGCGACGTGGATATCGAACACGTCTCATGGCTGGGTCGCGTGTGGGGTTTTCTCTTTCAGTTTTTCATCGCGGCGTATGGCGGTTATTTCGGCGCGGGCATCGGCGTGTTGATGCTGGGTTCGTTTAGCATCATGGGTTTGCGCGATGTGCACAAGATGAACGCGATGAAGACGATTCTCGCCGCGATGATCAACTTTCTCGCGTTCTGTTTTTTTGCGTGGCGCGGTTTGGTGGTCTGGCAGCTCGCCGTGTGGATGGCGATTGGCGCGATCTTGGGCGGTTATCTCGGCGCGCGCCTGGCGAAACGGATCAATCAACGCGACTTGCGTAATTTTATCGTCGTCGTCGGCGTGCTCGTATCCGGTTGGCTGCTACTGCGTTAAAAGCAAAAGGTCTCTATTCACAATTTGGGCTCTTCCGAGTTGAACGGGAAAGCAACCATAGATTGCACGGATTGCACTGATAAAAATATAAATCAGTGCAATCCGTGCAATCTGTGGTTTACGAATTGCTGCATCCGCCCAGGTCGGTAGAATTACAGTTCGCAATTTGCCATTCGCAATTTGCAAAGTTAGGAGGTACGATGAGAGACTATAACATTGCGGTCATTCCCGGGGATGGGATTGGCGAAGAGGTCGCTCCAGAAGGGGTGCGCGTGTTGGATGTTGCCGGCGAACTGACTGGCGGGTACCAATTTCGTTACGAGTATTTTCCGTACGGATGCAATTACTATTTGAAAACCGGCAAGATGATGGCGGACGATGGTCTCAAAATTTTGAAACCATTCGACGCGATTTATTTCGGCGCGGTCGGTTTTCCGACGGTGCCCGATCACATTTCACTGCGCGGTTTGCGGTTGCCGATCTGCCAAGGATTCGAGCAGTACGTCTGCTATCGTCCGAGCGAACTGTTGCCCGGCGTCAAGACGCCGCTCGCCGGGAAAAAAGTGGGCGACATTGATTTCATCGTCATCCGCGAAAACACCGAAGGCGAGTACACCGGTGCGGGCGGTCGTGCGCATCGCGGCTTGCCGATTGAAGTTGCCATCGAAACGTCCGTGTTCTCCCGCGTCGGCGTGGAGCGCGTGGTGCGGTACTCGTACCAACTCGCGCAGAGCCGGCGCAAGAAATTGGTGAGCGCGACGAAATCGAACGCACAACAACACTCGCTGACATTCTGGGATGAAATCGTGGACGAGGTCGGCAAGGAATTTCCGGAGGTCACGGTCGAGCGCGTGTTGATTGACGCGCTCTCCGCGCGCTTTGTCTTGCGACCCGAATCGCTCGACGTGGTCGTCGCGTCGAACTTGTTCGGCGATATTCTTACTGATCTCGGCGCGGCGATTTGCGGGAGCATGGGCGTCGCCGCGAGCGGCAACATCAACCCCGAACGCGACTATCCTTCGATGTTCGAGCCAGTGCATGGTTCCGCGCCGGACATTGTCGGCAAGGGCATCGCCAATCCGATCGCGATGATTTGGTGCGGCGCGATGATGCTCGATTTCATCGGCGAAAAGCGCGCGGCGAAAATGATTGATGCCGCGATCAAAGCGGTGACGGCGGACGGGCGCGTGCTAACGCCGGATTTGGGTGGCGCGGCGAAAACCAAAGAGGTGACAGACGCGATCATCGCCAAAATGCGCGCGATGGTAAAATAGCGATTTTTAAATGAATGTAGTATAATCAGTTTTGTGTGGTGTGCAGAGACGCGCACCTCTGCATTTAGGTGTTGAGCGCCTCTCAAATCGGTTGGGAGGCGTTTTATTTTTTCCCAAGGAGGAATAATGAAAGTCAACGTCAAAGTGCTCGTGCCGTTAGCGGTATGGGCAATCCTTGCGCTCTATGGCTACCTGGTCGGCGCACCCACCGGACTAACGTTGAGCGCGTGGTTGTACTTTGCGCTCTTTGCCGCCGTGATTATCGGCTTGATTTTGGAGCCGATTCCCGCCGCCGCGATCGGTTTGATCGGTGTCACGTTTGCCACCGCGATGCGGTACGTCAACGCGAATATCGGTCAATCCATCAATTGGGGGCTGAGCGGTTTTGCCGACACAACCGTGTGGTTGATTTTCGGCGCGTTCGTTTTTTCGATGGGGTATAACAAGACCGGCTTGGGTCGCCGCGTCGCGTTGATGCTCGTCAAGTGGCTCGGCGGAAGCACGCTGGGTTTGGGTTATGCCATCTCGCTGGCGGATCTGGTGCTCGCGCCGGGCACACCGTCGAACACGGCGCGTAGTGGGGGCACGGTCTTTCCGGTCATTCGCAACATTCCGGCGCTGTACGGTTCCGAGCCGAATTCGACCGCGCGCAAGATCGGTTCGTACATTATGTGGACGGCGCTCGCGGCAACGTGTGTGACGAGTTCGATGTTTATCACCGCGCTCGCACCGAATGCCGCCGCGTTAGCCATCGTCAAGACCACGACGAAACTCGACATCAATTGGGTGCAGTGGTTTCAAGGGTTCTTGCCGATAGGCGTGATTTTGCTCGCGCTCGTACCCGTCCTGGTCTATTTCATCTATCCGCCGGAAATCAAGTCGAGCAAGGAAATTCCGGTATGGGCGGGCAAAGAACTGGACAAGATGGGACCCATCACGAGCAAGGAACTCGTCATGATCGGCTTGGTCGTGCTCGCGATTTTCCTCTGGATCACCGGTTCGAATGACTTGTTCGATCTGCCAATCCTGGGCAAGAACTTTATCAACGCGACGACCGTCGTGCTGGTCGGCATCGCGTTGATGCTCGCCACGAGCGTAGTAACTTGGGAAGAAATCATCACCAACAAGGGCGCGTGGAATGTGCTCGTGTGGTTTGCCACCCTGGTCACGCTCGCGAACGGTCTGAACATGGTCGGGTTCGTTGCTTGGTTCGCCAAGTTGGCGGCAGCGCCATTGGCGGGCATAGATCCGATTATGGCGATGGGTCTGCTGGTTGCGCTCTTCTTCTTCATCCACTATTTCTTTGCGTCGCTCAGCGCGCACACCGCCGCGGTGTTGCCGGTGATTCTCGCGGTTGGTATGCAGATCAAAGGCATCCCGATGCTCCCGTTTGCCTTGATGTGCGTGTACGCGCTTGGCTTGATGGGCATCATTTCGCCGTACGCGACCGGTCCTTCGCCGATCTACTACGGTAGTGGCTACATCTCGCGCGGCGATTTCTGGAAACTGGGTCTGATCTTTGGCGTCATTTTTGTGGTCGTCTTGATCGGCATCGGCACACCGTACTTGATGGCAATGCCACCCAAATAAACTGTTTCGCCGATTCGAAATAAAACGCGCCACCGCGTATCCGGTGGCGCGTTCTTTTTTTCGCGCGGCGATGCGCCCTCATCCTTTGGGCGGGTCGAAACGGTAGCCCATTTCGTAGGCGGTAAAAATATAGCGCGGGTGACGCGCGGGGTCTTGCAATTTATGCCGCAGCGTGGAGATGAACACCTTGAGATAGCTGTACGCGCGCTCGTATCCTTTGCCCCACGCGTGTCGCAAAAGCGCTTCGCGGGGGACGGTGCGCCCTTGATGACGATGCAGGTACTCGAGCAAGCGCCATTCACGCGGCGAGAGCGCGATCGTTTCACCGTTCACCATCAAGACGTGCGCGTCGAAATCTATCGCCAACGAGTCATCGCGATACATGCGTGTGCGTTGCGCGGGATGCATCCGGCGCAACACCGCGCGCACGCGCGCGAGCAGTTCCGCATTGCTAAACGGTTTGGTGATGTAATCATCCGCGCCGTCGTTCAACCGCCCGACCTTTTCCTGATCGCCCGAGATGGCGGACATCATAATGATCGGCGCGTTGGAGATGGGGCGCAATTCGCGACACACGACGCGCCCATCCTTGCCCGGCATCAGGATATCGAGCAAGATCAGATCGGGACGATGGTTGCGCGCCATTTGCAAACAGTCCGCGCCGTTCGTCGCGTGCATCACGCGATACCCTTCGTCCTCCAACAAGACCTGGAGCACTTGGCAAACCACGGGATCGTCGTCTACCAGCAAAATCAGGTCTTTGTGTTTGGCGTTCGTCTCGGTGGCGTGCAGCGCCGCGTCGCGGCGCGCTTTGCCCGTTTTGTATTCTAGTCCGACGGGCGCTGGGTTTTTCATTTCTGCCTCCGCAATGTAAAACGAAATGTCGCGCCGTTGCCGACGCGGCTTTCCACCCACACCGTCCCTTGCATTTCGGTGACCATTTCGCGCACGATTGCCAATCCCAACCCGTGTCCGTGAACGCGTTCGCCGGTGGGTTGTCTCACGCGATAAAAACGTTGAAAGATCAACTCCTGCTCGTCGAGCGGAATCCCGATGCCTTGATCCGTAACCGCAACTTCGACGTGCGCGTCGCTTGCGCGGAGCGCGATGGTAATGGGCGTGCCTTCCGGCGAATAGTTGACTGCGTTGTCGAGCAGATTCGCGAGCACATGCTCGACGCGTTCCGGGTCTGCTAGCACAAGCGGCAAGGGGCGGGTCGTCTTGATGCGAAGACGATGCTGCCGATTGTCGGTGCGGTATCGTTGCACGGCGGATTCGACCAATGGTAGAAGCGACAGGGCTTGCAGGTTGACCGGCGCGGATGAAGCGAACGCGCCTTTTTTGCCGAGGAATTGGCGCGCAAAAGTCTGTAACCGCGCGCCTTCGTTCTTGAGAATGCCGAGCAATACCGCACGTTGCGCTGGTTTCAAACTGGGTCGTTCGAGCATTTCCGCGGCGTTGACGAGCGTGGTGAGCGGCGTGCTCAATTGATGCGCGAAAACTTCCATCAAGTTGGCGCGTTCCAATTCCGCTTGTTTCTCGCGCGAAAGATCCCACAACGCGCCGACGATCCCGAGGACGCTGCCTTTGTCGTCGAACAACGGCGCGGCGGCTTCGAGCACCGGCATGCGTGTGCCGTCGCGCCGCTGAATCGTGCGCCCGGCGCGCGGATAAACATTTTTGCGCGCAGCGATGACTTGATGCACCAGCGATTTGTCCGGCGAGTCGTCGGCGTTGGCAAAAATTTTCTCCCAGGGTTGCCCGATCGCTTCGTCGCGCCGCCACCCGGTTAAGTGTTCCGCCGCGTCGTTGAACATCGTGAGGTATCCGCGCGCATTGGTCACGTACAGCCCGTTCAGTCCGCTGTCGAAAATCGCTTTGGTTTGCCGTTGTTCTGCCAGCACCTTTTGAAACAACTGCGCGTTGTAAATGGCGTTGACGACTTGATTCGCGACGGTGCGCAACAGATCAGTCTCTTTGCGCGACCAGGGATGCGGCAGCGCGCGTAAAACCGCCAACGTGCCGATCAAGCGATCGTGTGTGTACAGCGGCACCGCCAGCATCGCGCGCCAGTCGCTCAGCGCCAACGCATCACGGATTTCCGGCGTCGTATGTGGGTCGTTGTCCCGGTCGTTGATGATGAGCGGCTTGTGCGAGTTGACCAGCGCCTCCAGCCCAGCGAGACTGATCGGCGCGTGGGAACGCGGTTCGCCGTCGCGCAAGCGAATCGCTACGCGCGCAAGGTGCGTGTTTTCCACCAGGCGAATTTCCGCGACATCCGCCGCGAGCAATTCGAGCGTCGAATCTACGACGAGGCGATACAACGAGTCGGGGTCGAGCGTCGAGACGCAAGCCGTGCTGAGTTGCGCCAAGCCCTCCAACTCGCGGACGCGGTTTTGCATTTGCAGATACAGGTCGGCGTTTTCTAGCGCCACGCCGATTTGATTCGCCACGTTCGTCAATAGGTCCACGTCCGATTGCCGATACCCGGTGACGAGCCGGCTGCCGACGAACAACACGCCGGCGGATTCGCCGCGCCGGCGAATCGGCGCGCAGATTCCCGCGTGATACCCTTCGCTGCGGGGACCGGCGAAGCCGGTCCCCACGAATGTCATTACATCGCGCTCGGCGATCACGCGCCCTTCAAGGGCGATGCTGCGCGTGATCGGATCGTCCAGACCTAGCCGTTGAACTTGGGGCAGTAATGTGTCGCTGAGACCATGCTGCGCCGCCATGTCGAGAAACGACCGGGTTGGGTCTATCAGGTGGATAGCAACGGTTTCCATGCCAGTGATCGAAGCGATCTGTTCGCAGACCAAGGTCAATGCGTGCGACAATTCGGACGGTCGGCTGAAAATATTGGCGATGCCATTCAACGCGGCGAGCGCCTGATTGCTGAGTTGCAACGAGTGCGCCAACTCTTCCTGATCCGACACATCGCGCATGATGGTTTGAAATCGAATGGGGTTGCCTTGTTGGTCGCTTACCTGGCGCGTGGTGAAACGAAACGTTTTGATCAGCCCATTCTTCGTTCGCAGGTGCGCCAGTTTGTTGACCAACATGCCCTTGTCGCGCAATTCCCGCCGCACGGCGTCACGATAGGTCAGCGGGTCCTGTTCGAATTCTTTGACGCATTTGGCGAGCATCTCGGCGCGCGTATATCCGAGCAACTCGCACGTCGCATCATTCACAAAGACGAGTTGTCCTTGCGCGTCGCTTTCCCAAATGGCGTCCGGGCTGTGTTCGACAAACTCGCGATACCACTCGATGGATTGGCGGGGGAGCGTCTGCTCGTGCGCGCGTGCGAGCGCGTCGCCAATCCACGCGCCGGCACGCGCGCGCCACACGTCGCCGCACGCCGGCGAATGTGAGGCAGTGGTGATGCAGAGAACGCCGACGATTCGGTCGCGCGCGGTCAACGGCAGGATGTCGCACGCGACGTTGTGCGCGGCGAACGCGTTCTGCGCGAACGCGACCGAGTCTACTTCTTCGGCGGGGAGCGCATTTTGCAGATGTGCGACAAGCGCGGGGGGGAGATTCGAATGATATGCCAGACGCAAGGGGGATGGGTGGATCAGCGCGCAACCGCCGGCGCCGTTGAACGCTTGGCAGACGCGCTCGAACGCGGCGCGCAACAACGCATCGCGGTCGGACGCGTGGAGTTGGAGCGCGTCGAGTAGACGCACAAGCGCGCACGCTTCGGCTGGGGTGAAGGACGCATCGTCAATGTTGCCGACAAACGGTACTGCAGACATCGCGGTGGTCTCCAAAGATGCGGATCGAATACGAATCTTGTGCTCACGATTATAGCGTGTTTCGACGCGCAAAGCAAAAAGGTAATCGTTCAGATGTCATTGCGAGAAGCGCAGTTGGCGACGAAGCAATGTCCGCGTGCGAATCGGAGATTGCTTTGCAAAAAGAAACCGGCAGACCAGCGCCGTTGCTGATCTGCCGGCAGCCGTGCGTGAGCACGCGGTCTATCCAAATCCGATCAGGAAACGCGAGACGATCAGTTTCTGAATCTGGCTCGTGCCTTCGTAAATCTGCATGATCTTGGCGTCGCGCATAAATTTTTCGACCGGATAGTCGCGCATGTACCCCATCCCGCCGACGATCTGCACGGCGTCCGTCGTCACCTTCATGCACATGTCCGCGGCGTACTGCTTCGCCATCGAAGCTTCTTTGTTGTTCGGCTCGCCCTGGTCGAGCAACCACGCCGCGCGCCAACACAACAGACGCGCCGCGTCAATCTCGGTCGCCATGTCCGCGAGCATGAACTGAATCACTTGTTGTTTCGCGATGGGGCGACCGAATTGTTTGCGCTCTTGCGCGTACGCGAGCGCGAAATCGAAAGCCGCGCGCGCCACGCCGACCGCGCCGGTCGCGATCACCGGGCGCGAATGGTCGAACGTTTGCATCGCGATGAAAAATCCTTCGCCTTCCTCGCCCAACCGATTTTCCGCCGGCACGAACACGTCCTCGAAATGCACCTGCGCGGTGTGCGACGCGCGAATGCCCATCTTTTTTTCTTTCTTGCCGGGCTTGACGCCGTCGTATCCGCCTTCGACGATGTACGCGTCAATGCCGTCCGCGCCCTTGCCCGGATCCTGGGTCGCAAACACGACGTACACATCCGCGATGCCGCCGTTGGTAATGAAATGTTTGGTTCCGTTGATGATGTATCCGCCATCCACCTTCCGCGAACTCGTCTTGATGGATGCGGCATCGCTGCCGGCTTCCGGCTCGGTGAGCGCGTACGCGCCGAGCATCGGGTTGCCATTCTTGCGCCGACCGGTCAGCATTGTGAGATATTTTTTCTTTTGCGCTTCGTTGCCCGCGATGAGGATCGGCAACGCGCCGAGCATGATCGCGCCCATCGAAGTGGCGGTGCCGGCGCAGCCCCAGAACAATTCTTCGGACACGATGCAATCGGTGAGGTGGCTCGTCACGCCCGCGCCGCCGTACTCATCCGGAATTTGATACCCCAGCAAACCCACGTCGGCGGCTTTACACATCACAGACCAGGGGAATTCCTCTTTCTCGTCGTACTCTGGCGCGACCGGGCGGATTTCCTTTTCCGCAAACTCGTGCGCCATTTCTTTCATCCGCAGTTGTTCTTCCGTCAGATCAAACCCAAGCATACTCTCCCTCCTTTGGTGAGAATAGTGGATGGTGCCAAGTGGACTGTTTACGGTTCACCGATTTTGATAACTTGCGCGTCCGCCAATTGCGCGATCTCTTCATCGCGCATGTTCGCGCGCTGCAACACGGCGCGGGTGTGTTCGCCCAAACGCGGCGGCAGTGTCGCGTCTGTTTTTGCAAACACGAACACCGAGCCGATTGCCGGCACGTTGCCGAGTTGCGCCACTAACCCGCGCTGCCGAACATGCGGGTCGTTCAGGACCTCGCGAAAATCGCGCACCGGTTCGATGCACACGTCGAGCGCGCCGAGGAGTTGCATCCACTCGTCGAACGAACGCGCGCGCATGATCGCGGCGACTTCAGGAATCGCGTCCGCCGCGTACGCGCGATCCTTGAGATCGGGGCGCGCGATCGCATTGCAGAACGTTTGCCAAAAGTGCGGTTCGATGATGCCGAGCGCGAGGTGTTTGTCATCGCGCGTCGTGTAAACGTTGTAGCACGCCATCCCGCCGTTCAACTGCATCTTGCCGCGCGTGATCGGTTCGCCCGCCGCGAACGTTCCGCCGATCATCGTGCCCGCCCACGACAACGCGCCGTCGAACAAACCCACGTCGAGGTACTGTCCTTCGCTGGTCTTGCCGCGTCCGACGATTGCCGCGAGAATCGAAATCGTCGCGAGCATCGCGCCGCTCAAATCCGCGATTTGAATCGGCGGCGGAATCGGCGCGCCCTCCGCCGCGCCATTCGCCGCCAGCAACCCGGCAAGCGCGAGATAATTCAAATCGTGTCCCGCGCGATCGCGGTACGGTCCCGTCTGTCCATAGCCACTCAACGAGCAATAAACGATGCGCGGGTTGACCGCGCGTACCGCGTCGTAGCCGATGCCCCAGCGCGCCGCCGCGCCCGGGCGAAACGATTCGATCACCACGTCCGCGTCTTGCGCGAGGCGAAAGAACACGTCCTTGCCGCGCGCGTTGCGAAAGTTGAGCGCGAGACTTTGCTTGTTGCGATTGACCATCCAGTACGCCGCGCTGATCGCTTCGCCGGTGCGCGGGTCGGAGATGAACGGCGGAATCAGGCGCATGTAATCGCCCAGTCCCGGCGTTTCGATTTTGATGACCTCCGCACCCAGGTCGGCAAGGAGCATCGTGCAGTACGGACCGGGCAACAGACGCGAGAGATCGAGAATGCGAATACCGTCGAGTGGTTTCATCACACGAACAATTTCTAGGCGACCTGGGATACGATCGCGTCTTCGAGCGCTTTGGTGTCTTTGGTTTCGAGCGCTTCGGCGGCGTGAACGATGTTGCCGTTCGCATCAATGATGACGATGCCGACCGGGTTTTCGACGCCGAACAATTTGTAAACCGCCTGCGCTGGATCGTACATCGCCGGGAATTTCGCGCCCATCTGTTGCATGAACGATTTCGCCATTGAGACGCTGGGCAGTTTGTACGAGATGGTGATGATCTCGGCTTTTTCCCGGTACTTTATCCACATTGCTTTGACCGCGCTGATTTGCGCGGGATCAACCCGCGTGCTCGAGAAAATCAGGACGACTGGTTTCTTGCCTTTGTAATTTTCCGAGTTGATCTCAGGTCCGGTCAGGTTCATGCCCTTGAACGCCGGGGCAGGTGCGCCTACGGTTAGCAGTGCCATACATCCTCCTGTTGAAATTTCGATTTGGGATTTTGGGTTTTCGCTTTGCGCGCGAGCGCACCGAAAATCTATTTGCGTTTGAGACCATTGATGATCGTATCGGAAAACGTCGCGGCGATTTGTTCGGGCGAGAGGCGACCATCGGGCGAGTACCATTGATACAACCAGTTGCACATACCCAGGATTGCGAGCGTGGTCATTTTGACGTCGGTCGCGCGAAAGTCGCCGGTCGTCACGCCTTGCTGAATGATTTTTTCGAGCAGGCGCGCGTGCTCTTCCGCTTCGGCGCGCACCTGGGCATAACGACGATTCGTCAACGCGCGGCGCTCGGAAAGATAAACCGCATAGATGTCGAGTTGCTCGCACAACGAGGTCAAGTGGACTTGAATCGCTTGCCGCAGTTTGTCGGTCGGGGAGTCTTTGGACGTGACGATTGTTTCGAGGTCGCGCGTCATCGCGCCGGAACTGTGCTCAAAAATCCGATAGAGCAAATCTTCTTTGCTGGAGATGTAGTGGTAGAGACTGCCTTTTTGCAAGCCCACCGCGTCGGCGATGTTTTGCATCGAGGTGGCGTGGTAGCCTTTTTCGCGAAAGATGCGGACGGCTTCGGCAAAGATGTGTTCGTTTTGGCTGGCTGGGTCTGGCGCGCTTTTCTTCCGCACAACGTCCTCCTCGTCTGTGAGGATAAATCTACCGACCGTTTGGTAGATTCATTATACCACGCGCGTCGCCGACTTGTCAAACAAAAGTTTGCGGGCGGGCGAGCCATCCGCACCTTCGGCGGCTCGCCACGTCAGAGCAACAAAAAAGCGCGACTGGGTTTTCCAGTCGCGCTGAATGTTTTGCGGACAAGTCACTTGCCTTTGGCGTCAACGATTCCGTTCAAAATCGCCATCACCGGTTGTAACTCGGCGGGCATTTGCGTGTCGGAGGTACGAAACGCTTTGCCTTGATAGACGATGACGTACGATAATTCATCCGGCACAAGGAGCTTGGACGGACCTTCGCGCAAATTCGCAAATCCCGCAATCTGAAACGCGGCTTGGATTTGCTTGATCTGCTCGCCGCCAAGTGTGAAATCGAATTTGCCGGCGCGCCGCGTTAAGGTCGCCTTGCCGTCCGGTTGAATGACGAGGTGATCGTTAAAGCCAACTATGCCGCCGACGCGTTTGTATTCGACGAGCGCGCCAGGCATCGGCTCGACCGTGACGGTGGGACGTGTTGGAACTGGCAGCGGGGTCGGCGTGTTGACGGCGGGCGCAGTACAACCCAGCAACGTCGCGACGAAAAATGAAATGCAGACGAGCAGGCGCGTGCGTGTCATCGAAGTAATCTCCAAAGCAAATTTGTTTGACGCCAAGCCATCAAGAAACCTTGCGAGGGTTGATTGGAAACGCATTTCTCAATGATGCGTTTCTTGCTTGTGAACTCACCTTGTTTTGTTGGCTAAACCTTCGCAAGGTTGGCTGAATTCCCAAGCAACCTCTTATGCCGGCGGAATGATCTGATCGAGCGACGCGGCAAGCGCGCGCGCTTCAGCGGCGAGCGCCGGCGCGAGATCGTACAACACCAAGCCGTTGCGATCCGCTTCGAGCACGGCCGGATCGGCGGAAATGAAACCGAGAACTTCTAGTCCCGGCGAATTCTTGCGGATGAACTCGCGATCTTCGTCATTGCGTACTTTACTGCCGACGAGAAAGAGGCGTGTGATTTTGATGTCGCTGGCGAGATCGCGAATTTGCGCGGCGGTGCCGAGCGAACGCGCGGTCGGTTCGGCGACGATGAGCAGCGCGTCCACCGAATCTGCCGTCGCGCGACCCAAGTGTTCGACGCCGGCGTACATATCCATCAGCACGACTTCGTTGCGCGAGAGCAAGATGTTCGTGACGAGCGATTTAAGCAAAACGCTTTCGGGGCAAATGCACCCGGAACCGCCGGTATCCACCGAGCCGAGTTGCAGTAACTTGATGTCGCGATTCATCGCGGAGAAGCGATCGGGAATATCGTCCACGCGCGGATTGATTTTGAAATAGCCGCCGTACTGTCCTTTCTGCGCGCCCGTGCGTTCGAGAATCAAGTCTTCCATTTCGGCGATGGGCTGGATACCTTTGAGCGTCTCTTTGGAAAAACCGAGCGCGTCGCCCAGGCACGGTGACGGGTCGGCATCAATCGCAAGCACCTTGCGCCCTTGCGCGGCGTACGCGTAAGCGAGCAAACCGGTTAGCGTCGTCTTGCCGACGCCGCCTTTGCCGGTGATGGCGAGTTTCATATCTTCTCCGTTTCAGGTTCCAGGTTTCAGGTTTCGGGACTCGAGAGTGACGGGAAACTATCACACTATCCAACTACCGAACTATTGCACTTGTTTCACATCCGCATCTACCATCTTGGCAATTTCTTCTCCCAGCCGCACCGAATAATTCGTGCCGCGATCTTCCGGATAAATCTGGGTCGTGTTCGCGAGGTACAAATTACGGATCGGCGTGCGATGTTCCGGGATTTGCTTGGAATAGTTCAACGGCACAATCGGTTGCGCGGCGGCTTCTTTGAAATGCCACACCTCTTCAACCCAGTCCGGCGAAAACTGCGGATTGAGTTTTTTCAAATGCGGCAGATACGCGTTGAACAATTCGTCGCGCGACATTTGAAAGTACGGGCTGGACGCGTCGAGATAGTTGGACACGTAGACAATGCGTTTATTGTTGTACACTTCCGGCGAAAGAAAATTGGTTTGCTCGATGGTCGCGACGAACGGAATCGAACGGTCGGCGATATTCATCCAATAAATTCGCGTCATCGGTTGCTTGAGTTTCAGAACGAGCAATACCGCCGCCATATATTTTGCCGCGTTCATCTTGGCGACGTACTCGCGCGGAAACTCGTTGACGATTTTCAGCGCGGCAAACGATGGTGCGGTGCAAATCACACGATCAAACCGCGCAGTTCCCTCAGTTCCCTCTACACCAAGTTCCCTCTGCGCCTTCTGTGACGTTTCATCTTCCGCGAATTGCAGTCCGCACGCCACACCGTTCTCGACGACGACGCGTTTCACCGTCGTGCCGAGATAAATTTTTCCGCCGAGCTTCTTGATCGCGTTTTCGAGCGCGTTAATCAACACCTGGAATGAGCCGCGCGGGTACCCCAACTCTTCTTTGCTCACGCCGCGCCGCGAGCCGATGCGGAGAACGATCTTGTACCAGATATACACCATCGAAATGTGTTCGGCTTCCGCGCCAAACTTGCCGCGAAACATTGGACTCCACACCTTGTCCCAGACCGCGCGTCCGCCGTACTTTTTCCACCATTCCATCGCGGTGATTTGTTCGTACTTGGCGAGATTGTTCTTGTTCGCTTGCAGGTACGTAAGATACGCGACTGCCATGCCGAGCCGCAATCGGTCTACGAACGGAATCGTGCCGAGGCGCAGCACATCCACCGGCGTGACCATATTCCAGATTTTGCCGTTCTCGAACCAACCGGTTTTCGAGGGAATCCACTGTACGCGGTCGCCGAGACCCAGTTCATTCATCTGCGCGATGATGTGCGTGTCGCTCGTGAACCAGTGGTGATAGCCGCGTTCGAGCCGCGTGCCTTCAATTGGAAACGTGCTGGCGAGTCCGCCCAGTTCCGACATGCGCTCGAACAAAAAAGTTTGATAGCCGAGTTTTTGCAATTCGTACGCGGCGGTCATGCCGGCAAAGCCGCCGCCGATAATCGCGATGCGTTGTGTCATGAATGTTCTAATTCCTCAAACGAATTCCGGACGGTCAATTTAGATGCCCATTCGCGCAGATAGCCCAGATCCAAAGATTCTTTTTGCACGTCCCATACTCCACGCGCGTCGTTCAGATGCTTGTCTGTTTGCGCCTCTTTGTACCAAAGCAGTTTCGACAGAATGACATCCTCAGGGCTGGGCATCCAGATTATTTTCCCAAACACAGATTGCGCGCGACGACGTTGGAAGCGTTCTATATCATACGCGTCGTGTCTGAGCATCCAGAAATCTATTTTCACGCCCGACCCCGGATCAATTACATTGAACATGAACTGCTGTTGAATCGCTTGGCGCATGGATTCGGGATCAGCGTAGAAATCGGGAGGGAACTCGCGCGCCAGACGATCCGCGTCCGTCAATTGGATCTGAACGACCAGATCAATGTCATGCGTCGTACGCGGAATTCCGTAGAAATTCACAGCGAATGAGCCGGTGACCATGTAGGGGATATTTAGTGTGTCAAGAATCTCAATGACGCGCAGAAATAATTCTTGTTGCTCCATTCGCGATCATTATCCTTCGCGCAAGTTCGCGGTCTACCTGAGCTGGAGAAAATTCTGAATGTTGCGCGCGGATTCCGGCACGCGCAATGTCGCAAGCGGTCTGCCACATGGCAAAGGCAAGCGCAAGACGTTCTTCGCCAGTCATTCGGCGAAACACCTCGACTTGTTTTTGATATGCCAAGCGGTTTGCGTAATCTTGTCCAGCAATGATCATAACTTATCACCACGCGCTAACCCGGTTTAAATTCCTCGATCACCCACTGATGTTTTGTGGGTACGTAATGCGTTCGCACAAAACCGGTGTCGCCGAAACTGAACCAGATGCCTTGCCCATTCACGCTTGGCGGCGCGCCGACAAGGGTTCGCATCGCCGCGTTGAGAATGCCGCCGTGCGCGACGACCAAGTATTTGCCCGCGCCACGCCGAATCACTTTTTCGACTGCGCGCGCGGCGCGACTGTGGATTGCCCAATCACTTTCGCCTGATCCGCAAAACGGTTCGTACGGATTCCGAAACGCGGGGCGCGGATAACGCTCCTGTGCGTCCGAACGCGACATGCCGGCGAGCGGACCGTTATCCAGTTCCATCCAATCGGGATCGGTTTCGACCGGCGCACCCAGTGTGTTGCCGATAATGTTCGCCGACTCGAGTGCGCGTTGCAAGGTGCTCGCGATGATGCAATCGAAATGAACGCGCTCGGACAACCAGGTCATCGCGCGCATTCGCACTTGCTCGCGTCCGACATCGGTCAACGGCGAATCGTACCGCCCCTCGTGCACACCTTCGTCGTCGGCACGTGAACGACCGTGCCGCATAAACGTAATTCGGATCGTGTCGACTCAATTTCACTGATGAATTGACTCACCCATCGAATCGAGCGCGGCTTCGGCGATGACTTCGGTCAGCGTCGGGTGCGCGTGAACCGCGTGCGCGAGTTCAGCGGGTGTCAGTTCCATGGATTTCGCGAGACTTAGTTCGCCGGTTAGATCGGTCACTTCGGGACCGACCAAATGCGCGCCAAGAATCTCGCCGTACTTTTTATCCACGACGAGTTTGACGAAACCTTCGTACTCGTTGATGCCGAGCGCCTTGCCGTTCGCGCGGAAATTGAATTTGCCGACGCGCACATCGTGCCCGGCTTCTTTCGCTTGTTGTTCGGTCAAACCAAGCGAGGCGACCTGGGGCGTGCAGTACGTGCACCGCGGCACGTTGTTCAAATCGAGCGGGCGCGGATTTTTGCCGGCAATCGCTTCCGCCACGATTACACCTTGATGCGACGCGACGTGCGCGAGCGGTAACTTCATCGTCACATCGCCGATTGCGTAAATGCCCGGCACGTTCGTTTGCATCTGGTCGTTCACGCCAATCGCGCCGCGCGTCATCTCGACGCCGAGCGCTTCGAGACCCAGGTTTTCGCTGTTCGGCTTGACCGAAATCGCGACGAGCACTTTTTGCGCTTCGATGGTTTCCGTCTTGCCCGCGCTTGACACCTTGAGCTGCACCTTGCCGTTCACTTTTTCCGCGCTCTCGACCTTGGTATTGAGCCGGAAGTTGATGCCAAGTTTGCCCATTTCTTTTTCGACGACCGCGCTCACTTCGGCGTCTTCACGCGGCAAGAGGTGCGGCAACATTTCGACGACCGTCACCTCCGCGCCGTACGCGCGATAAATGTACGCGAATTCCATTCCGATTGGTCCCGCGCCGACGACGACGATGGGCGACGGTAGTTCGCGCAGTTCGAGCGCCTCGCGTGAGGTGATGACGTCTTTGCCGTCGAGCGGCAGACCGGGAATCGTGATCGCGCGCGCGCCGGTCGCGATGAGAATGTTCTTGGCGGTTAATCCGCGCCCGTCCTCCGTGCGATTAATCGCACGGTTAAGTTCGATGCGATTCGCGGCGGTGAGGACCCCTTCGCCTTTGAAAACCTGGATTTTATTTTTCTTCATCAAGAACTCGACGCCCTTGACGAGCCGGTTCGAAACGACGCGACTGCGATCAATCGCTTTGCCAAAATCGGCGGAGAATTTTTCGACCTGGATGCCGAAATCGTTCGCGTGGCTGAACGTCTCGACGACGTTCGCGTTTTTGAGCAGCGCCTTTGTTGGAATGCAGCCCCAGTTCAAGCAAACGCCGCCGAGATTGTCGCGTTCGACGAGCGCGACTTGCATGCCGAGTTGCGCGGCGCGAATCGCGGCAACGTATCCGCCCGGTCCGCCGCCGAGAACGATCAAATCAAATTGCGAGTCTGCCATTCATCACCTACCGTGTTGTTATGTAGGGGCGAGGTTGCCTCGCCCGAAATCGTGGCACAGTTTATCACCTTGCCGCGCTATCGTCAAATCATTTTTGAAAAACAAGAACGGCGAGGAAATTTCCTCGCCGTTCGGATGAAGTTGGGAAACTAGAATCCATACGCGCGTGCAAGCACTTCAATCGGGTGCGCGGTGCGCACGCGTGCGCCATCGGCGATTTGCACTTCGCACAGCGGGCAATCGGTGATCGCTTCACTCGCGCCGGTAGATTTCACCCACGCGAACAATTCCGCGCCCACCTGGTTCGCGATCTCATACGATTGTTTTTTGAAACCGAACGAGCCGTCGAATCCGCAACAGCCCTTGTCCACGCGTTCAATGGTCAACCCAGGAATCAATTTGAGCAATTCGAAACCGGCTGTCTCGATGCGTTGCAACTTTGCCGCGCATGACGCGTGATACGCGATGGCACCTTCAACCGGATTGAAGTTCGTATCGAGTTCGTTGCGCTTGACCAGCTCCATCAAGTACTGATTGATATCGCGTACGCGAAAGCCGACGTTGCGCGCGTCCACCGTCTTGAGGAATTGCGGTACTTCTTGGCGAAACGTCATCGCGCACGGACCATCGAGGACGACAATCGTGTAACCTTCTTTGACGAGTGGTGCGAGGACGCTGGTGTTGTACTCGAAATTTTGCAGCGCTTTGTCGAGACTGCCTTCGGTGAGCATCGGAATGCCGCAACATCTTTGTGGCGGATAAACGATGTCTACGCCGTTGCGTTCGAGCACCTGGATTGCCGCGATGCCGACCGCGGGATCGTAGTAATCGGTAAAGCAACCGGAAAAGAGCGCAATCTTGCGCCCGCTCGTCCCAGGTTTCTTTTTGTGATGCTTCATCCAGCGTGGAAATGTTTCGCTCGCGATTTTCGGCATCGTGCGGCGACGGTCAATGCCGACGACTGCTTCCATCAAGCGGCGATTCAATCCGTTCGAGAGCGCCCAGTTCGAGATCGGCGCGACTGGACTGCTCAACTTGCCGATGGTTTCCTGGCTCATCAGTATCGTGTTTTGCAACGTTTGCCCGCGTTCCTTGACGCGCATAATTTTGTAATCCAGCGCGAGGCGCGGGAAATCCACGCCGATGCCGCACGCCGGCAAACACAGTTTGCAATAGTAGCAGAGATCCATCATCGGTTCAAACTCTTCGCGCCGGATCGGGGCGCCGTTCTCTTCGTACTCACGCGCGAGCAGTTTGAACAAGGGCGTGAAAACCGGACAGAGCGGTTCGCAGATGCCGCAATAGTAACACTTTTTCGTGTCGGTTTTCAGACGCTTGTGCATCGCGTCCCATTGAAGGACTGGAGTTGGAGTGCTCATACTCACCTTGCGGGCAATTTGGAAAATTGCCTTACCCCAAAAGAATGTGGCGAGTACTGCATCGCGCGGTACTCGCCACTCATCGGCGAAATTACTTGGCTCGGTCGTACGCTTCTTTCAAGCGTTGCATCATGCGTTCGTAGCGCGCAGCGTGGCGTTTCTCCGCCGACGACGTGGATTCGAACTGACGCGCGATGTCGGCGCGACCGGCGGCTTGCGCGGCTTTGACGGAGGCGGGATACATTGTGGTGTACTCGTACGTCTCGCCGTCGAACGCGACCTTCAAGTTGTCCAGCGTGTCGTGGATGCCTTCCATCGCGACGAGGTGCGCGTATGCGTGCGCGGTTTCTTCCTCGGCAGTTTCGCGGAACAATTCCGCGACCTCTTTCAACAGGTCGGCGACTTCGGCGGACGGCGCAAAGCTAATTTCTTCTTCCGCTTTCTTGGCAAAGAAAAGATACTTGCGGTTGGCTTGCGATTCACCGGCGAAACCGCCGGCGAGTTCTTGCTTGACTGATTCGGGGACCATTTTTTCCTCCTTAGGAATGTGGGTTTGATCTATCGGTTACGGCGTTTCGCGCACGCCGGACACACGCCATAGTACACGATGCGCGCGCCCTGGATTTGATAGCCCGATTTGTGCGCGACACGCTGACTGACGGCTTGGAGCGCGTGATCGTCGAGGTCGCGGATCTGGTGACAACGCGTGCAAATGAGGTTCGCGTGCGGCGCGGTGTCTGGGTCGTAATGCTTTTGCCCGTCGCCCGCGTTGCCGAGTTCGTATGCCAACCCCAGTGCTACGAGCGTGTTGAGCGTGCTGTACACGGTGGCGAGACTGAGCGAAGGAAAATCGCCGCGCAAGCGCGCGTGGAGTTGCGTCGCGGTCGGATGCGATGTATCGTCCGCTAATAGTTGGCAAATCGCCAAACGCGGATGCGTCAGGCGCAAGCCGGCTTGGCGCAGGGCTTGTGCAAATTCGTTCGCGCGGTCGTTAGTCATTTTGGAGCAATTCCTAACTTGGAATCATTATTGATTATAGCGCGGTCCCGCTGAAATGTCAAAAAACGGTGCACCCTGCCTAGCCCTCCCCTTGTTAAGGGGAGGGTTGGGAGGGGTGATTGCTTCGTCGTTGCGTTCCTCGCAATAACAGAGCGGACTGAACGATTACAAAACAGCAACCCGCCTTCGTGACGAAAGCGGGTTGGTTGAAAAATCAATTTGCGACGTTTACGCGGATTTGGCACGGTGAACTAAAGTTGCCGGTGCTATCAACGACACTCAACTGGAGCCAGTACGCGCCGTTGGCGACCGTCCGCGTAGACCAGAGACTCAACACTTGGTCGTTCGCCGGCCGGTCCGAACGAAAGAGTTGCGTGTAATTTGGATTCGCGTCCGCGCGGTATTCCAGTTTCCAATAACCGAAACTTGGCGCGTTCGCCGTGCCGCGAATCTCGACCAAACCGGCAACGGTTGCGCCGGCGATGGGCGCTTTGATCACGCCGTTCAATCCGCCGCATTGCCCAGCGGGCGTTGTGCTGGGCGCGGGCGTCGCGACGACGACGATGATGACCTGGGTCGCGGTGACCGGCGTGGTCGGTGTGAGCGTCGTTCCCGGCGTGATTGGCGTCAACGTTGCCGCAATCGTCGGCGCGACAGTGGGTGGCGCGATAGTTGCTGGCGGAATCGTCGGCGGTGGAAGTGTCGGCGGCGCGGGCGTGGGTGGAAGTGTCGGCGTCGCGGTTGCGGTGGGCGGCGGCGCGGGACGCGTGCGCGTCGGTTCATCGGGCGCGTTCGCCAGCACGCGTTTTGTTTTGAGATACCACTGCGTTACGCTGCGAAAGCGGTCGCTCGGCGTAAGCATCGGCGCGAGTTGCACACCGTGCACGCGCGCATCCACGCCGTAAGTGTAGACCGGATAGTAGAGCAACAATGCCGGCACGCGGTCGGCAAACAATTCTTGGAATTTGCGATACAACTCAGCGCGCTTGGCTTGATCGCTCGTGCGTCGCGCGGCTTCGAGTGTTTCGCTAATGTCGCGATCTTTCAATCCGCTATAATTTTGTCCGCCGTGTGACGCGTCGGGAATTTGAGTCTCGTGCCAATTTTCGTACTGGTCGGGATCGTTCGCCAAGGTGCGCCATTCGTACAACACCGCGTCGAACACGCGCGGGCGCAGGACGTTCGGCGCGAGGAGCGCGGCGGGCACGGATTGCACCGCGACTTTGACGCCAATCGTTTGCCACGTCTTGGCGAGGTCGTTCGCGATCGCGACGCGTGTTGGATCGTCGCTCGTCGTCAGCGTAAACGCCAGTGGCACGCGATCTTTCGCGCGCGTGCCATCGCCGGGGTCGCGCCAGCCGGCGGCGTCGAGAATTGCTTTCGCTTTTTCGAGATCGAAGGGGTACGGATTGATGATCGAATTATTCGCCCATGACCCAGGTTCGATGGGCGACGCCGCGACGATGCCTTGTCCTTGCAACACATCGTTGACGATGTGCTGGCGGTCGGTGGCGTACAGCAAAGCTTGGCGCACGTTCTTGTCTTGAAAGGGCGCTTTGGATAAATTGAAGAGTACGAACGAATAGCCGCCGATGCGCGCGTTGTATAATGTCAGATTTGGTTGATTGCGCGCTTTGCCGAGATACGACGGCATCACGCGCGCGATGCCTTCGACGTCCTCGCGCGTATAGCCGGTGAAAATCGTTTCGTAATCCGGATAGAATTTGAATTGAATGCGTCCAAGGTACGGGCGTGGGTCATCATAGTAGCGCGGGTTCGCGTCGAGCAGGATGTGGTTCGCGGTGAGTTCCGCAACCTGGAAGGGTCCCGTGCCGATGGGTCGGCGATTGAATGGTTGCGTCGCCAACTCGGACGGTGACACGTCTTTCAAGAGATGCGCGGGGAGAATGCCCATCCGCGTGTAATCGAGGAAGGGCGCGTACGGTTGCGTCAATTGAAAGCGAATCGTCGCGGCGTCGGTCGCGCTGATGGCGACCGTGCGCCAAAACGCCATCAGGTCCGGCGGACATCGGCACCCTGGGTCTTGGAGTGTGCGAAACGTGTAGAGCACGTCGTCTGCGGTGAAGCGTTCGCCGTCGTGCCAGTACGCGTCGGAGCGCAATGTGAACGTGTAGACCAAGCCGTTCGGCGCAACGCTCCATTTGGTCGCGAGGTCGGGCTTGAGGTTGCCGTTCTCGTCCGCGCGCGTCAAGCCGGTGAAAATGAGCGACGCGAGATCGCGGTCTACTTCGTTGTACTGCGCGAAGATGGGATTGATCGCGTTGGGACGACCGGCAATGCCTTCGACATACGTGCCGCCGACGTCCGGACGTTCGATCGTGTTCGCGCCGAATGCCAGCAACGCCAAAACGACGCTGAGGAACACGACGCCCACGAGCGCGATCAACAACTGCCAGCGAATGTGCTTCATACCGAATTAGAAAAAGCAATCCTGTTTAGTTCACAAGAGGGCAAACCCGTTTTCCGGTTTGATGGAAAACGGGTTGCGTCCAATTTGGCTAAACAGTATGGTAACGAGGCGCGCGTTAGGAGCGCACCGCGAGGAACGCGCTGAAGAAAGAGATGAGGAGAAAGATCACGGACAACGCAATGGTGATTTGGAACAGGCGCAATTCTAAACCGCGCCGCGTGCGCGCGACGCCCGCGCCGCCAAACACGCCCCCGGTCGTGTCGCCTTTGATCTGGAGCAGGATGACGACGATCAACGTCACCGAAATGATAATCTGAATGAGGTTGAGATACACGGTCTTTCCTTCCAAGCGAGAGTGGGCGCATTATAGCAAAAGACGCGGCAAGGGGCAAATTCGCGATGGCGGTAGGGACGACGCATTTGCCACAATTGGTTTGCCAATCAAAAAATGGAGTGCGAAATTGTGGGGCAATTTGGAAAATTGCTCTCGTTGTTCGCGCGGAACCGAATGCGGCATCGTGACGTCTAATGACTGCCGACGATTTTGATCTACAGCCCATCCTTGCGAAGGTTGCGAATCATTTCGTCGAGGAAGCGCGCTTTCAGACCTTCGCAAGGATGAACGGTACGACAATATTGATCTGGCATCAAAGGAGAACCATGATGCGTCATTCGATTTCATTCGCGCGCGTTGTATATATTATCGCCGCGTTACTCGTCGCGTGTAATACGCCACTCCTGCCGCCGCGCGAATCGCCCTGGGAACCGGCGCCGACTACTTATCCGCTGACCTTGACCGCGATTCCCGCGCGTGTCACGCCGACCGCGATGCCACTCAGCAGTGCGACAGCAACGGCGACGCCACAAATGACAACACCTACACTTGCCGCAACGAATGGAATCACCGCGCGCCTGAACGAACCCTTCACGCTCAAGGTGAGTCAATGGGCAACGCTCGCCGACGCGAACAACACGCGCGTTTTCTTCACGACCGTCCGTGAAGACTCACGCTGTCCGGTCAACGTTGCCTGTGTCCAGGCGGGAAAAGTTCGCGTGCTGATTACGGTCGAGAGCAATGGCAAGTCCGCGCGATTCGATCTGAGCAACAGCCCAGCCGATTACCGACAACGCGGCGCATTCGGCGGCTATGTCGTCGAGTTGATGGATGTCGCGCCGCGTCTGCAAGCGGTCGGAACGCCGATGCCGATGGACGATTATCGCGCTACGCTACGCGTGCGCGCGGGATCACTGGTTTCGTCCGCGCCGCGACTTGCCGAACCGTTTACGCTCAAGGTTGGACAGACCGTCACGCTGGACGACAAAATGCAAGCGACCTTTGAAGCCATGCAGCAAGATTCGCGTTGTCCAATGCGAGCGCTATGCGCGACGAGCGGTACGGCGAATGTCGTCGTGGCTCTGCAACGCGACGGCAAGACCGAGCGCCTGACCCTGGACGCGAATCCTGACAGCGCCTTCAAACGCAGTACTGTATTCGAATCGTACACCGTTTTCCTGAACGCGCTGACACCCTATCCACAACAAGAATTTGCGAGCAAAGAGATCGCCGCGAACGAGTACGAAGCGACGCTAGTCGTCGTGTCGTTCGCGCCGCGGATGACGACTCCAATATCACTTTCCGGTTGTCCTGACTTGACGCGCGGCGACGCGGCGGAAATCCTGGGTGAAGCGGTCAAGGAATCGCCAACCGAAATGACCTTGTTCCTCGTGCCAAGCAGTCGCGTGACCGTGCGCGGACTGTGCGGCTTTGGCAGCGTCGCGTATACGCCGAACAAACTCGCGCCGGCAAATGTGCCAGCCGTGTTGCCCGCGTCGGCGCAATCCGATCGCGCGGTCATCGCCGGGAAACTCACAGACAACAAACGCTTGGAGCAATTACTCGGCATCGCCAGCGTAATCGAAGCGGCGAACCCGCGCGCGTCGAGCATTCTGTCCGCCAAACTGTTGACGATGTACACTGCCGGCGCGTGGTTCCGCGAGATGCTGAGCGATTTTCCTGACGCGGCGCGCGACGCAACCGCTGTGCGCGTCAAGCGCATGGATGGGTTGGGCGACAGCGCGATCTGGGTCTGGCGTGAATTCAGCGGCGGTCGCTATGCCGCGCTCGTCGCGCAAAGAGGCGAAACACTTTTCGTCATCGCCGCGCTTGTCAGCGAGCAACGTATGGAAGACGGCGCGTTGAGCGCGATGATGCTGGCGATGCAAAAGATGCCGCGCTGATACGTTGATGAATAGAAAAATGAAACCTGGGAACGCGAATTTATTCTCGCGTTTCCAGGTTTTGTTTTCCATGACAAATGAACCTTGTGAAGGTTTGATGGCTCAAAGTGATCAGTAACCTTTGCGAGGATGGGCTGAACCGCCGTCGCAGCGCTTTCGATATTTTTACATGCCCTCTTGTAACCAAACAAAGGGTGTGATAGCATACGGATTGCCTAGACACCGTGCAGTTCTCCGGTCCGGTTCCTCCGTCATCAATGATCGTGCCCTCACTCTGTTCTACCTATCACTTACGCATTCTCCAAAAAATGAACATGCGTGGCAATGCTGAACTCGCGCGCGATGCGATCGAGAATCGGTTGATCGAATAGGATTATGGTTTTTCTAATGTTAGGACCTTGAAGAGAGATTAAATGTTTGTTAGGTTTTTGTTTTCTTGTCAAAAGAAATTCGACACGCGAATAGAAATTAGGACGACGCGGATGTGGTTGTTTTGAGGGTTGCTGCCGGGCGAACTTTGGACTAGTGTATTCGGCGCGGTAGAGTTTTTCCGCTCATCACGTGCGACCATGCTCAAGATATTTCTGGTTGATGATTCGGTCTTTATCCGCCAGCGACTGACCCGGCTACTTGCCCAGGTCAGCGATATTGAAATCGTCGGCGAAGCGGCTGGCGCGAGTGAGGCGACGCAAATGATCTTGCGTCTCAAACCGGACATGGTGCTTTTGGATCTTCGCTTGCTGGGAGAAGGTACGGGACTGGATGTGCTCCGCGCCATCAAGCAAATCAATCCTGCGCCGACTGTGATCGTCCTGACGAACTATCCGTACTATCAGAAAAAATGTCTGGACGCGGGTGCGGATTTCTTTTTCGACAAGTCCACACAGTTTGCCGAGATCGTGCCGGTAATCGAAAAGCGCGCCAAGAAAATACGGCGACGCCGGCATCCAGGTTTCAACCATCCGCATGGGCGATTGATGACGAGTCGGACACGATTGCGTAAACGGTAACCGACCTTTTCGCAGCAAAATGAAAGGAGTACACGCATGGGCATATTGTCATGGCTTGTCGTTGGTTTGATCGCCGGCTGGCTGGCAGGCGCAGTCATGCGCGGCGGCGGGTACGGATTGCTGGGAGACGTCATCATCGGTTTTGTCGGCGCTCTCGTCGGAGGATTTCTCGCTACAGCGTTGTTCAACATCCACGATGCGGTTACCGGCATTAACCTGCCCACGATCATCGTAGCGTTCCTGGGTGCGCTCGTCACGATCTCGGTCTTGCGATTGATCGCGCGCCCGATGCGTGGTCTGTAATCATGGAATTGTCAGGTCATTTGGGCAACCTCAAACGCTTTCGAACTGACAATCCGAGACAGGAGAATAGAATGATGCAAGATGTGCTGATGGGCAACTGGAATCAATTGCAACCACAAATGAAAATGTGGTGGGACCGACTCACTGACGACGACCTGGAAGCGATCAACGGTCACTACGATATTCTCGTGAGCGTACTCATGGCGCGATACGCGTATAGCGCGCAACGCGCCGAAAAGCAGATCCAACAACGACTGGGCGAATTCGAAAAGGCTCACCGGGCGCTCGTCGGTCACTAACCTATCCGAGCGAGCATCCGCTTGGCGACTCGTCATCGTCGGGTGAGATATCTGCGCCAATTCCCAGAAAGGAGGGAATGATGCACCGCATCCATTGGCATCACGCACCGCATCCATTCCAGACATCTCTGAGGATTCCATCCAGGACGCGATTGCTGGAGCTGGCATTGTTTTCGATAGCCGTTACATTGTTCGTGGCATACGGCATCCGTTCATCCGCGCCATCTGCCACTCCGTTAACCGTGCCACGCGAGGCAAATCCGAGTGCGGCGCAAACAGCGCCGCGCGGCTTGACTGACCATTCGACGAATCACACTGGGCGTGCGGAGAATGCTCCAACCATCGAACAAAACGCGCGTCAATTGGCGACGGTAGATACGCTGGATGCATATCACAGTCTCTTACCAGGGCTGAAGCAAAACGAAACGCCATCTCATCGCGAGTTGTCGCTTACTTTACTCAAGGGCGCTTCGTCCAAAGTTGTACCAGTGCTGTTGGACGCGCTGAACGATTCCGACGCCGGGGTGCGCGCGGGCGCGGCTCAAGTGCTTGGAATGCGCCGGGAATATCGTGCAATTGCCGCGCTGGCAGCGGCAACGCACGATCCGCATGCGCGTGTGCGGGCGGAGGCGGCGCTATCCCTGGGCGAAATTTACGCATGGCAAAATCTGTCGCGCCTCGAAGTGCTTCAAGTGAACGAGGATAGTTTGGAGGTTCGTGAAGCGGCGCAATCTGCCGTGAGCATGATCAAGGCAGAGATTGCCAAAGAACTTGGCGTCCCAGATTATCGTGTGCGGGATATCTCGGTAACTAGATCCACGCATCCAATGCTCTACGCAGTTACCGGAAGTGATCTGTACGTGCGGCGCGGCACAACCTGGGATTTTATCAGCCGGCTACCCGACGCTCCGCTCGATCTGGTCACTGGTCCGGATGGAAAGATCATCTACTTGGCAACCGCCAATTCCGGTTTGTATCACAGTTCTGATGGCGGTATAATGTGGCAACATCTCCAATTCGGGCTGCATACGCCGACGCAACTGACGATGACGGCGATCACGGTTGACGCGCAAAACGCACATCAGTTATATGCCGCGCTCGTCGGGTCGAGCATGTACCCTGGGATGCTCGATCCACTCGGCGTTTTCTCTAGCAGCGATAATGGTAACACCTGGGTCTGGTTGCCCGGTTCGCCGATCCATGCGCTCACGACGAACCTCATCGTAGACGCAGACTCGCCAGGTTATCTGTTCGGTTTAGCCAATGGCAAGCCCTGGCGTTATGCGCTGCCGCCATAGAGCGTACACCCGCACCGACACCAAATCGGATACACGAATCGTTGTACAGAAAGCAAAGAATTTTAGGACGCGGACGCTTCGCGTACGGATTTTCGCGGATACGAAAAATATCCGCGTTCATTCGCGCGCGATGTGTCCGCGTCCTAAATGCCTTGTTCAGTTTCGGCTTGTCCATTAGGAAAATTGGGCGACCCGAATTGGGCAGTTTCCCGTTCCTGTGAAAGGAAAAAATGCGACTGTTAATCGTATCGAACCGATTGCCCATTACTGCCGTGGATGAGGAAGGGCAGTTGAAATTCAAAGACAGTGTGGGCGGTCTCGTCTCGGGATTGAGCGCCTACCTGGATTCGTTGAAAGGATCGGGGTTCACCCAGTTCAACTATGTGTGGATCGGTTGGCCCGGCGCCTCCGCGGAGGGCGAAAAAAGAGAAGCGTTGAAAACGCGCGCGCGCGAATTCAACGCCTACCCAGTCTTCCTCACCGAAGAAGCGATGGACAAGTTCTACCTCGGTTTTTGCAACAAGACTATTTGGCCCCTCTTTCACTATTTCCCAACCTACGCGGTGTACGATTGGGATTATTGGAACCAATATGAACAAGTCAATCGAACTTTTTGCGACACGGTGTTGGAAATTCTAAAACCGGGCGATGTCGTATGGGTTCACGACTACCACCTGATGCTGCTGCCCAGGATGCTACGCGCGCGCGCGCCCGATGTGCCGATCGGGTTTTTTCTCCATATACCGTTTCCATCGTTTGAGATCTTTCGGCTGATGCCGGAAACTTGGCGCAAAGAAATCCTGCTGGGTCTTTTGGGCGCAGACCTGCTTGGGTTCCACACGCACGATTACACCGAATACTTTTTGCGCTGCGTGCTGCGTTTGCTGGGACACGAACACACCATGGGCAAAATGATCGTAGATGGGCACATCAAAAAAGCCGAAACGTTTCCGATGGGGATTGATTTCGAACGATTCCAGAAGATCGCCCATAGCCCCGAGGCGCGCGAGTCCAAAAACAAACTGAGGAAAACCTTCCCAGACGCCAAGATCATTTTGTCGGTGGATCGCTTGGATTATTCCAAGGGGGTGATCAATCGCCTGCACGGCTATGCGCGCTTTCTCGAGAAGAATCCGGAATGGCGCGAAAAAGTCATGCTGTCCATGATTGTTGTCCCCTCCCGCATCGGGGTCGAGCATTATCAAGAAACCAAGAGCCAGATTGATGGACTGGTCGGAGAAATCAACGGTGAATTTGGGACGCTCACATGGACTCCGATTCTGTATCAATACAAATTTCTGCCGATTACTACGCTCGTGCCCTTGTACGCGGCGACGGACGTGGTGCTGGTCACGCCGTTGCGCGATGGCATGAACCTGGTGGCAAAAGAGTACATCGCCACGCGCACGGATCAAACGGGGGTCTTGATTCTGAGCGAGATGGCGGGAGCGGTAAAAGAATTGGGCGAAGCCATCATCATCAATCCCAATCACGCGGAGGACATTGCGCGCGCGCTCAAAGAAGCCCTGGAGATGCCCCGGGACGAGCAGATCCGGCGCAACACGATCATGCAAACGCGCTTGAAGCGGTACGACGTCGTGAGCTGGGCGAGTGAGTTCGTCCAAACCCTGATTGCGATCCACGGCGAGCAAGAAAAATTCGACGCCAAATACCTGGGCTACTTTGCGGTACAAAAACTGACGGAGGATTTCCATCAAGCCCAACGCCGATTGTTTCTTCTGGATTACGACGGCACGCTCGCGCCGTTCACCGAGCAACCGCAGACGGCAAAACCCAGCAAAGACCTGATCCGTATTCTCGCGGCATTCGCCGCGGACCAAAGCAATGTGGTAGTGCTCATCAGCGGACGCGACAAGGAAACGCTCTCCGCTTGGTTTGGCGCGCTCGGCGTTAACTTAATCGCCGAGCACGGCGCATGGTTGAGCGAAAAGGATGGCGCGTGGCGTTTGTTCAGACCCTTGAAGAACGATTGGAAGACCCAGGTTCTACCGATCCTCGACCTGTACGCGGATCGGGTGCCCGGTTCATTCGTCGAGGAGAAGGAGTTTTCGATCGCGTGGCATTATCGCAAAGCAGACCTTGGTCTCGGCGCGGCGCGCGCAAAAGAACTGGTGGACGATCTGGTTCACTTTATCGCGAATACGGATGTGCAAGTGCTGTCGGGCAACAAAATCGTTGAGGTACGTAGCGCTTCGGTGAGCAAGGGCACGTCCATTATGCACTGGCTCGCGGATCCGAGTTTTGATTTTATTTTGGCGGCTGGCAACGACGGTTCGGATGAAGACATCTTCAAGATTCTGCCGCCGACCGCGTACTCGATCAAGGTTGGCATGACACCGTCACATGCCAAATTCAATCTGTTCAGTCCCACCGAGTTGATTCGTCTGTTGAGTGAACTAACCGCTGCCGTCCATCACCCGTGTCATTTCGACAAGTCGCGCGGCGCGTAGCGTGATTTGGCGAAATGATAAACGCGCGCGACTTGCGAATCCGCGTTTGGCGCGGAACGCTAACTGCGATATAATTAACCGCGCGATGAATCGTAGCGCAGGTTTCCAACTTGCCGCACGGGGTTGCTGTACAAGCGAACTGGGACAAGTTGGCAACTTGTCCTACATTTCCAAAGGAGAATTCATGCGACGATCAACTGCCGGCGGGCTGGCGCGACTGCCGCGTCTTGACGAAACCTGGCTCATCGCGACCGCGCAATTGCGAACCTGGGTTGCGCCGCCCGACGAAAAACCTTACCGCCCGTACATCATCATCACCTTCAACGCGGACGATGGCGCGATGCGCGGCACGGAACTTGTTCCTGGGTCGCCCACGCCGCGCCAAGTCTGGGACGCGTTATCGAACGCGGCGCGCCATCCCACACCGAACAGCGGCAAGCCGGGCGCGCCGCAACGTCTCGTCGTCAGTGATTCTGCGCTCGCCGAGAAACTGCTAGCGTTCTTCGCCGACGCTAAACTCGAAATAGACCTCATCGAAGCGCCGATGCCCGACGAAGTGCGCGACATTATCCGCGAACTCGAAACGCACATGCGCCAGGGCACACCGGAGAATCCCGCGCTCGTCGCCGTGCCCAACGTCTCTCCCGAACTCATCGCGAGTTTTTACGCTGCCGCCGCCGAATTTTATCGCGCCGCGCCGTGGGTGCAACTGAGCAATTATCACGCGCTCGCGTTGCGGCATCCGTACGAAAATGAATTTCGGTACGCGATTGTGATGGGGCAAGGCGGCGTCGAGTACGGTTTGGCGATGTATCCGACCTGGGACAATGTGCGGCGCACGTTCACCGAAGACGATAATCCGCTTGACGCGATTCCCGCCGAGGGTTTGCACTCGTGCTTTTTCGACGACGCAACCAAAATGCCGTTCGACGATCTCGACGCGATCGAAAAATTCGGCTGGGCGATTGCCGCGCCGAACGCGTACCCGATTGTCGTCGTCGTCGAAAAAGCGCGCACCGTGCGGCGACCCACACGCGCCGAACTCTTGTGGTACGAGGTCGCGCTCCGCGCGATTCCAATGCTCGTGCGCGATCATTTGAAGCCGAACGGGCGCGGCGATTTCGAACCCATCGAAATGACGCTCTATGTGCCAACACATGCGGGCACCCTTCAGGTCGCGGTGAAATATCCCGCGGGCGATTTGCCGCTTGCCGAACAACCCGCGCAACGCGTCGAGTGGGCGGATTTTGAGGGTGATGTGGAAAAAGACGACGAGCCGCGCGCGTTCGACCGCCGCGTGATGGAGCGTCCGATGCAAGAACTCGCGCGCCAAATGGGACGTGGCGAGACATCCGAATCTGCTTTAGATCGCGCGCAGGATTTGATGTACGATGCGTTCGAGGAAACGAATCCCGCCAAGCGCATCGCGCTGGCGCACGACGCGCTGACGATTTCCGCGGACTGCGCGGATGCGTACGTGTTGCTCGCGCAGGAAGAGGCAGACACACTGCAACGCGCGATGGAGTATTACGCGCAAGGCGTCGCGGCGGGCGCGCGCGCGTTAGGCAAAGAATTCTTTGCGGAGAATGCCGGTCACTTTTGGGGCTTGCTGGAAACGCGTCCGTACATGCGCGCGCGCCATGGACTTGCCGAAACGCTGTGGCGTTTGAATCGCCAGGAGGACGCGCTCGCGCATTATCGCGAGATGTTGCGCTTGAATCCGAATGATAATCAGGGGATTCGTTATTTGCTCGTGGATTTGCTGTTGCAACTCGAACGCGACGAGGAGATTGCGCCGCTGCTCAAACAATATCACGACGATTGGTCGGCGACGTGGCAATACACGCGCGCGCTATTGGCATTTCGCAAGCACGGCGCAACGGCGCGCGCGAACAAGGCGCTCGCCGACGCGCTCGAAGAAAATCCGCATGTGCCGGCGTACTTGACGGGGCGCAAGCGCGTGCCCAATCGTCTGCCCGACCTGATCGGCATGGGCGACGAACGCGAAGCGATTGCGTATGCAGCGGATCATCTCAACTATTGGCGACGCACGCCTGGCGCGGTCGAGTGGCTCAACGCGCACGGTCAAGCGCCCAAGAAACCGGTCGCGACGCAAGCGCGTCCGCGCCGCGCCGCCGCGCGCAAGCGCAAACCCTCGCGCTAGAGTCGCGCGCAAAATCAGAATCCAGGTTTCTTTCGAGAAACCTGGATTCTTTTTTAGACGATGCCGGTTATTTAACCGTCAACAACTGCGGCGCTTGCGTGGAGCCGACGGTCGGATTGTAGTAATCGTACGTCGTCGAGCTGGGCGCTTGCGCGCGCAACGGGAATTTCGCTTTCAAGTGATACGCCAACGTCACCGGTTTTTTCGAATCGAACTCGTCGAGATAGACGATGATCTGTCGCCCGGTCAATTCGTAGCGCGCGATGTTTTTCAATTTGACCGCGGCGTCCAGGTCTTCGGTCGCGACGGTAAAGCCAGGCGGCACGCCGAGATCAATGATGGACATGCGCGCCTTGCCCTCCTTCACCAAGCGAATCGTCGCGGTCACGCCGACTTCATCATTTACCGCGAGCGCCGTGCGATCGTACCGCACCTGAATGTCCACCAGTTTGTCTTTTTCCGGCGTGGGCGGCACCGCCGACCAAGGCAAGTAGTAATTCGTCGAAACTTGATACGCGAGCGAGCCCTTGCCCTCGACTTGGAACGCCAGGCGATTCGTCCCAGGGTTGACGTCGTCGAACGTGACGACCTGGACGACGCCCGAGTTTTCCTTGTTGACGACGATGGGCTTGGCTTGCGCGCCGTTGAACGACACGCGCACGGTCGCGTCCTGCGCCGGCTCGCCGGCGTCTATCGCCGATTGCACGAGCGCGCGCAGCGCGAGAATCGTCGCCTGTGTCGTGCCCCAGGTACCGCGCGCGTCTTTCTTTTGCATGAGGTACGTCAGCGCGCGTTGCGCCGTATCGGTGTGGGCGTGTCCTTTCAAGAACGCGTACGCCGCAAGCGAGGTCGTTTCGATGTTGCCGGAAACGCCATACGCGCCGGTGAATGAGCCGACCTTGGTCGCAAAGTACGCGCCCTCGCCTTCCGCGACTTGCATCTGATTGAGCCGCGCCAGCGCATCGCGTGCGGTGGAATCATTCGGGTCGTACGCGACGAGTGCGTTAGCAACGAGCGCGAGCGTGTACGGATCGTTCGCGCGTGACGCGTTTTCCTTGATGTACGCGATGGCGCGACTTGTCCCTGACTCGTTCTTGCCGCCGGATTCGGCAATTGCCCACGCGACGACTGCCGTGAGCGGCAAGCGATCCTGGGATGCCGACTCGGGTGGATGATCCCAGGCAGCGGTGCCGACCCAGGTTCCATCCGATTGTTGTTTCGACAACAACCAGCGGCGCGTGCGTTCGAGCAGCGATGGATCAATTGGATATACGCGCGCCATGTCGCCGAATTCGAGCAGACCTTTCGCACTGAGCATCACGCTGGGCGTCCCGCCGCTCCACAGCGAGAACCCGCCGCCCGTCGCTTCGAACGTCAACAGGCGTTGATAACCGATCGCGATGAAATTCTCCGCCTTCAGTTGAACTTCGGGCGATGCTTGCTTGGTGGCTTTCAAGTAATTGAGCACGAGAACATTTGGGAACGTCACCGACGTCGTTTGCTCAAATCAGCCAAAGGGCATTCGCAAAAGACCGTCGAGTCCGTTCACGACCTGGCTCATCACGCCCGGAAAGATTTTTACTTCGATGCGCGACGCGCCGGGAATTGCTTGCGCCGGCAGTTCGACGACCTGGGTCGTGTTGCCCTTGAGCCAGTTGCTCTGCGTCAATTCGAACGGCTTGCCGTCGGGATAGACGCGAATCTCACGTTGAATCGCGTCCGACATTTTTTCGCCGAGCGCGGTCACTTTCAATCTCTGCATTCCAAATTGCATCGCCTTGATGCGAAAGTAGATCACGTCAATGTCGTTCGACGCAATCGTGATGGATTTCTCCGCGTCGTCCTGCAGTTGGAACCAGGATTGTTTTTCGACTTGGAGTTGCACTTTTTGCGTTTGCGGCAAATAGTTGTACACCGCGACGGGAATTGAAATCTCGTCGTTCTGCGTCAGCGCGACCGGCAGATCGAGGTCAACGAAGAAATCTTGGAACACGCGCAGTCCCGCGCTCGCCGACCCGAGTTCGCCGCGTTGCGACGATGCCATCGCCGCGAGCCGCCAGGTCGTGATCGAATCGGCGAGCGGAATTTCAATCGTCGCGTTGCCACGCTCGTCGGTGATGACTTGCGGATTGACGTAGAGCGTTTCCGGAAAATATTGGCGCAAGCGTGGTGGTTCTTGTCCGGCGGCAGTCGCTTTCTGCGCTTCAGCCGCCGGCGCAGAGGTGGGCGCGGGCGCGGCAGTTGCCGCCGCGCGTTGCATCGCCGGTGCGGCGGTTGGTGCAGCGGTTTGCGACGCGCAACCGGTGAGTTGTCCGACCGGGTTATAGATTGCCGGATTTCCCATCACGCGCAAGAGCGGACTCACGTTTGGCATTTGCCACAGGAGAATCGCGGTAAAGATGACGAGGAGGGTGGTGATGATCGCCGCATAGCCGGGCGTTTTTTCTCCTTGCAGAATCAAGCCGCCGCCGAGCAACACGAGCGCGGCGAGTCCGGCAAGAAACGTCAACAGGATGACCAACATGCGCGTGCCGCCCAGGTCAACTTGACCGGCAAAGGTTCCCAGGATGCCGAACAGAATGAGGTACGCAACGAGGAGCGCAATCGCGATTTGGAGCCGGCGATCCTGCTTCGCGATCGCATGGGCGACCAGAAAACCAAGCGCGACAATCCACGCGAATCCAAGCATCGCGAGGACGAGCAACCCGAGTTTAAAGTAAAACATAAGCGCGCCGATAACGAGCGCGCCGCTAACAAGAATCGGCGACACGATGAAATAGATCGCGAACGCGCCTGCCCACCACGCCATCGCTTTGCCCAGGATGTTTTTCGCGTTGAGGCACGCCATCACGAATCCGCCGAACAGCAACGGCACAATCGAGAGAACGACCGCGAGCGCATCGAAGAGATTGTTAAAACGTTCTCGCTCGGCTTTGGTTGCCGCCGCCTGTTTTTCCGGCAAGGAGTTGACGCGCATCGTCAGGTCGAATGGCGTGGCGTTCGCCCACGCCG
Source organism: Chloroflexota bacterium (assembly GCA_016219275.1). Lineage (NCBI taxonomy): Bacteria > Bacillati > Chloroflexota > Chloroflexota bacterium. The sequence continues at coordinate 3,325 of JACRBM010000051.1, read as the reverse complement.
CGCGCGCGGACAGGTCTTGCGCGGTGCGGAGTTCGATGGGCTTGGCTGTTTCGTAACTGACGACTTCTGGCAGCGCAAATCCCTTGACCTGGTATTTCGGTTCGAGTAGTTCGTTTTGCAGGAGGAAATACAGTTTCGCAAATCCTGGGTCTTGCTCGGCGAGCGCGAATACGGCTTCGTCCACACCAGTCACGCCGAGCGCGGATTGCACGCCCTTGCCTTCGTGGTTCGTCACGTTGAACGTGACTTGGGACATTTCGCCGGGACGATACACATCGCGGTCGGGTTTGATCGCGATGTTCAACTCGCCGGCGTGCTCGACGACGACGACGCGCGTGTCGCGCTTGATCGTGCCATCGCGTTCGACTTGGTAGGCGTGAACCTGGACGGTGCCGGCAAGTTCCGGTGTCACGTCAATGTCTACACTCGCGCGACCGTTGTTCGCATCTGCCGCGCGCGTCGAGAACGTTTGTTTTTCCTTGATGAGATCGAAGAACACCGAGCCAGCGCCGCCGGTGACGAACGCATCGAGTCTCATCGTCTCGCCGACGCGATATGTCGCGCGGTTGGCGCGCAGCAAGATTTGCGCGGTCGGTTCGGCGCGTAGAGCAATGTTGCGCATCACGGTGCGACCCTTGGCGTCGCGCGCGGCGATCGCGAGCGTGAGGTTCGAGTACTGCGGCTTGAAACGAATCTCGGCGAGTCCGTACTTGCCGGCGTGCGCTTGCAATGGCGCGCCAGCGCCGCTAATCGTCAATTCGGTTTCCAGCGGCGAGCCGTCCGGCAACGAGGTCAGTACGTAGACAATGTTCTCGACGTTCGCGACGAGCGTGCCGCTTTCGGGCACGGCGTCAATCATGATCGCGCCGTTCGCAATCGGGAGCGTCAACGAGGTTTGCTCGGTGTGATTCGCTTGATCGGTCACCGAAATTTCGAGACCGAAATCGGCGCGGTCTTTAGTGAGCCCGGACGACGCGAAATAATTTGGCAGCGTGAACGAGAACGCGTACGCGCCCGTGTCGTCCGTCTTGCCGGCGAGGTTGATCGTCTCGGCGCGTGCAACATCGTAGACGATGCCCTTGATCGTCACCTCGCCTTTGGCGACCGGCTTGCCGAAGAAATAATCCACGCGCAGTTTGCCGGTCACACGTTCGCCCGGCAAATAGTAGGTGCGTTCGGTTTCAGCGACGATTTTGAATTTCGGCAGGAGGTACGGTTTCACGTTCACCGTCTTTTCCGATTTCGTGTCGCCGAGTGTTGCGGTGATTTTGTAGTTGCCGGCATTGACCGTGTCCGCGAGTTGAAAATCCGCGCTGACGATGCCGTACGCGGATGATTGAACGGTCTTGCGATAGACTTTGTTGCCTTTCGGATCTTCGATCAAAAATTCAATGCTCTGATTTTTTGCCGGCACGCGATCGAGCGCGCCGAGCGCGAGCGCGCGCAGGTGAATGAGTTGACCGGGTTGGTAGAGGGGTTTGTCCGTCGTAATGAGTAATTTGTAACTTCGCTGAACGGTGATCTCTTTCGTAATGCGGTCGCGTCCGACGTTGGAATTCGTTTCGACGACGAGATTCATTTCGCGCGCGGTGTTTTCCGGGATTGTGAACGACACGGGCGCGGTGCCGCGCGCATCGGTCTTGCCGGTGTAGAGTGTTTGCGGGAACCCCAAGCCCTTGGGCGCGAGCATCACCGTGACGTTCGCGTTCGCAATTGGCTGATCGTTGAGATCGCGCACGACGACGCGGACGGCGGATGGGTTTTCGGGCGCGAACTGGGTCGGACCGACGACAATCGTTTTTTGGTTGTCGAATTCGACCGTGAGTGGGTTGAACGCCAAGTACGTTGCCGCGATCATCGCGGCGAGGAACAGGAGGATGGCTGCCACCGTGACAGCCACGCGTTTTTGCCAGAACCAGCGAACCAGCGCAAGGACACTGTTCATTTTGGCATCTCCTTTTGGTTGGAGGTTGGAGATTGGAAGTTAGAGGTTGGAACTCGGAAAGATGGTTTAGCGGTAGGCACTGATCCAACTTCCAATTTCCAACGACTAACATGCAACAAATCTGCCTCGATTTTAGGACAAGACGTGTTACAATTCAAGAATCAAAAGTGTTACATCCAGATTTGAAGGCATGAAGCGTGGAAAAACGTGGTAGGGCTTGCCGTGTTAATTTCAAGACGCTGGTAAAGTCGGAAATGTTCCTTGGTGAACAAGAAAGAATCCAGGTTTCCGGAAGAAACCTGGATTCTGATTTCGGCTACACTGTTTTGCGAAAGAGTGAACGACACGTCTGATCGTCAAATGCAGGCGCTAAATTACGGCGCGACTATTTCGAACTGGTCATTGAAATCGGAAAAGATCAGCGTGAGTGGCGTAGGATCACCCAAATTGATTTGTTTGGGAAAGCCGTCTTTGGTCGAGATCCAAATTTTGACTGGCTGATTGACGGTGACCATTTGTGGCGTGGGACCTGGCGTTTTGGGTAGTTCGGGACGCGAGACCGCGAACGTCGTTTGATAACCGATGCAGGGGACGCCATCAATCGTGGTGGGTGGCAACGCAGTGGCTTGTTTGATTTGGAGAACATGATCGCGCAGGATGCGCAAATCGACGCGATCAAAAAAAGGCGCTGGTGCGTTGCGCGCAACCAATTTGCCGGCAGGGTCGTAAAAATAAGTCGTCGCGCCAATTCTGAGGAAATAGTCGCTCTCGAGTTGGAGAAAACGATCCGGCAAAACGACGGCGATCAACCGTCCTTCTTCCACGACCCGCACCATGTACGTCTTGGTTTTTTGGACGGCGCTGCTAAACGCGTTCACCAACAAATCGCGTGGATTGGGTGTTGGAGTAAACGTCGGTGTAGGTGTCGCGGTGGGCGTGGGGGGCACGCGTGTCGTCGTGACAGTCGGCGTGAGGGTTGGGGTTGATGTTGGAGTTGGTGTGCCGGGCACCAGCGTCGCGGTTGGGATAGACGTGGCGGTTGGTACTGGCGTTGGAGTCGGTTCGGGTCCACACGCGCCCAGAACGAGGGTCAACAGAATCAATACTGCACTACGCAACATTCCAAAATTCATCGAATTGAATCCTCCTCAGAACATTACACCATTATGTGTTGGTGCGCGGTATAACGGCGGATATTGTAACATAAAGGCAATCCGTAGACAAATCCTAGTCACCCAATGAGTATACCGCAAAAGTGTCGGCGACTTCAGATGACAATGGGCACGGTTTTCTGCCAAGCCTTATCAAAACGACCGCTGTGAAGTTCACTCAACCCAGCGAGCATGGCTTGCGCACAGTCACGTTTCCATCCGCGTCCAG